>JAAZJW010000282.1 GCA_012800145.1 Clostridiales bacterium
TAAAAAAACCATAATCTACAAAGCTGTGTTTTTAACAGTTTGGTGATTATGGATTGCCTGCTGATTGGTGCCGGTGGTGGGACTCGAACCCACACGTCCTTGCGGACAACGGATTTTGAGTCCGTCTCGTCTGCCAGTTCCAACACACCGGCAGTGTATCTTATTTATCTTATATTATTAGTTATGGTATACACTCCAGTCATAGAAGATATTAACATAGCTTATTTATTATGTCAACCAATACTTTTTAACTGTGTGTTCTGTTCCTTTCCTATGGAAATTCACCCCATAGGTGGAAAGTAAAACCGATGTTTGAATATTCTATCCATAAGAATGAGGATGGGTTTTAAGTTGTTTGAGACCGCTAAAAAGTAAAAAAACTCAAAACCGATCATGTAAAAAATAGTTGTTGGACATTTGCCCTTTTTTTGATATTGTTGATATTGAAAAAGGAATAAAATCGAAAAAGGAACAGATTTCTGAGGAAAACGTCAAATACAGTAGGAGAGCCGAGAAGGGAGGAAAAATTTTGGATTCACGGGAAGTCTCCCTAATTAAGCAATCAAAGGCGGGAAATATAGAAAGTTTTGAACAACTGATTGCCAAACATCAAAAAAGAGCATTTAATATTGCATACCGTATGCTGGGGAATCCGGAGGATGCCAATGATGTCACCCAAGAGGCCCTGGTAAAGGCATACAAGGGAATCAAAAATTTCAAGGGGAAAAGTAGTTTTTCTACTTGGTTATATACGATTGTAAACAATGCATGTATAGATTTTATTCGTAAAAATAGAAAAGCTAATATAGTATACCTGGATCAGGAATATGAGACGGAAGAAGGTGCTTATAAAATACAACTGAGTAACAATGAAAACACACCGGAACAGCTGTTTGAGAAAAAAGCAGTGCAGAAATTAGTGCACAGGTCTATTGGAGAATTGGACTACAACTATAGGAAAATTATTGTTTTGAGGGATATAGAGCACTTCTCATATAGAGAAATTGCACAAATATTGGGCTGTCCCGAAGGCACCGTGAAATCTAGAATTAGCAGGGCGAGAAATAACCTGAAGGCTATAATTGGGGAAAAGCTAAGGGATTGGGAGGAGTGATAACATGGATTGCAAAGACTTTCAAACATATGGTTCAGCCTATATAGATAATATGCTTTCCGGGGAGGAGAAATCAGATTTTGAAGATCATATTAAAAAATGCACAGCTTGCGGTATCACTTTTAAAAATTTAAAAACAATTGTGAAAAGCCTGAGCATGCTTGAAGATGTTGAACTTCCTGTGCATTTTTCCGATGAACTGCACAAGAAGCTGGAAAATGCGAAAAACCGTAAACCAAAGTCAATTTTATCCAACAAAAACAGAGTGTTAAAAATCGCGGCAATGTTGCTGATTTTTGTTCTTTCCCTGCCCTTAATAAATAATTCCTTGAATCATAATAAGGAGTCAAGCCCCCACTTTGTAACGGATGATGCGGTTCAGGAAGAAGAAAATGCGAATGCCTGTATTGCGCCCGATAGGGCTAAAGGGGAAACTTCAGATGAAGGGGATAATGAAAAGTCCATTATGTCTTTGGAAATGGCGCCGATAGATAAAAATGAGACGATAGAGGATAAAACAAACAGGAATGTTTCAGAAAAGGAAATGCGAGGAGATGTTGCAAAAGATAAAGGTGAAGGAAATTATAATTATACCGGTTCTTCTGAAAAACCAAACGAAGGTGAAAAATCTACCATAAACAATAAAAGTATACAAAGCCTACTGGATGATAAGAATTTAAATGGGGTGTTCGGTTTAGTTCTTGTATTGGTCCTGGTTACCGGTATAATAGTTTTGATATACAAGATAATTAGAAAATAGTGTTTAATTTTGCCGACCCAATAAGGATGTCAAAGGAAAGGGGAATCATCCATGGAAGAACGCATAATAATTATAGATGGGAATAGTCTGGTAAACAGGGCCTTTTATGCCTTGCCACCATTGTCGACTACCGATGGTATGCAAACAAATGCTATCTACGGATTTTTGACTATGCTATTCAGGGTAATGGAGGATTATAATCCGGATTATATAGGGATAGCCTTTGATAAAAAGGCTCCGACTTTTAGACACAAGGAATTCACGGATTATAAGGCAGGCAGAAAGAAGATGGCACCGGAGTTGTTTGCACAAATAGAACCGTTAAAGGAAATACTGGATGCATTTAATATATACAGAATAGAACTGGAAGGTTTTGAGGCGGATGATTTGATAGGTACCTTATCCGAATATTGCGATAATAAGGGTATTGAAACCCTGATTGTAACCGGCGACAAAGATGCATTCCAATTAACAACTGATAGAACCAAGGTGTTATTTACTAAGAGAGGAATAACAAACCTTGAAGTATATGATAGCAAGAGGGTGCTTGAGGAGTATAAGGTTACACCTGGACAATTTATAGACCTGAAGGGGCTAATGGGCGATAAATCTGACAATATACCCGGAATTCCCGGGGTTGGGGAAAAAACGGCTGTTAAACTCCTAGAGCAATTTGAAAGTATAGAAAATTTGATTCAAAATACGGAAAAAATCACAGGAGCGAAATTAAAAGAAAGGGTCGAATCCAACAAAGAACAAGCAGTTTTAAGTAAGAAATTAGCTACTATAGTTACAAATGTTCCAATAAGTATAAATTTAGATCAATTAAAAAAACGGGAAGCAAATTATGAAAAGTTGATGAAATTGTTTAGGCGGTATGAGTTTAACAGTCTCATTCCCAGGATTGAAAAGGACATGGAACAACCGGATAAAATTGGTGGGGACATAGGTATGGCAAAAACCGCTTCAAAAGAAAACATATCTGAAGTTACAGATATAGATGAATTAAAAACCATGATAAACGAAGTAAGAGAACATGGGACTATTACATTGAAAACAATTACAGAAGGGAAAAACATCATAACAGATGATATAATACATTTAGCTGCAACTGTTACAGGGGACACACAATACTATATAAATTTTAAGAGCTTCAAAGATGAACAGGGACTTCTAGGTATTTTAAAAGAGATTTTGGAAGATGATAGGGTTAAAAAAATAGGCCATGATCTGAAAAAGGAAATTGTCCATTTTTATCGTTATGGTATCAATATATCTAACCTGCATTTTGATATCATGATAGGTGAATATTTGATTGACCCCGCAAGGTCTAGCTACAACTTAAAAGATTTGGCTTCACAATACTTGGGGCGGGAAATTGCTAGTGAATTGGGCTTGTTGGATAGGCGAGGAAACCAAATTTCTTTATGGGAAACGTCCGAAAATGGGCACAAAAAATTAATTTGTAGTCAAGTCAGAGCTATTAACGGAATATATCACTCTGTCAGGGAGAGACTAAAAAATCTGGATTTAGAAGAGCTTTATTATAATATAGAATTGCCCCTGGTTGAGGTGCTGGCATCTATGGAATTCCGGGGAATTAAGGTAGATAAGAATATACTATTAGATTTGGAAATAGAATTCAGAGAAAAAATAGAACAGTTAACAGAGGAAATTTATAATCTTACAGGCGAACGGTTTAATATAAATTCACCAAAACAGTTAGGTGAGGTACTTTTCGATAAATTAGGGTTGCCACCCATAAAAAGGACAAAGACAGGATATTCTACTAATGCGGAAGTGCTAGAAAAATTATATGATAAACATTATGTTATTCCCAAAATATCAGAATACAGACAAATTTCAAAATTAAAATCCACGTATGTAGACGGATTGCTGGGTATTATAAATCCCGTTACAAATCGCATACATTCCAGTTTTAATCAGACAGTTGTAAGTACGGGAAGGATATCCAGCACGGAACCGAATTTGCAGAATATACCCATAAGACTGGATATGGGGAAAAGGATACGAAAGGTGTTTATTTGTGAAAAGGAGCATGTATTTATCGATGCAGACTATTCCCAGATTGAGCTTCGGGTGCTTGCACATATTGCCAATGACGAAAATTTAATAGATGCCTTTGTAAAAAACCAAGATATACACAAAAGAACAGCTTCTGAAATATTTAAGGTTCCCATGGATGAAGTAACACCTAGAATGAGGAACAGCGCAAAGGCAGTCAATTTCGGTATTGTTTACGGGATAAGTGATTTTGGTTTATCCCGAAACCTGGATATATCTGTGCACAGAGCAAAACAGTATATAGACGGCTATTTTGAAAAATATCCATCTATAAAACACTATATGGAAAACACTATCAGGGAGGCCGAGGAGAAGGGATATGTTTCCACAATTTTTCATAGAAGAAGATACCTGCCCGAGTTAAGGTCATCCAACTCAAATGTTCGTAATTTTGGAGAACGTATGGCCATGAACACGCCAATCCAGGGGAGCGCCGCGGACATTATAAAGATTGCCATGATTAAAATATACAAGGCATTGAAGGAAGGAAATTTTGAAGCCAAACTGGTTCTTCAGGTACATGACGAGTTATTAATAGAATGTCCTGAAAATGAAATGGAGGCTGTAACCGAAATGTTGCGGGAATCTATGGAAAATGCCGTTAAAATGTCGGTGCCCTTAAAGGTAGATATATCTTACGCCAATAATTGGTATGATATAAATTAAGGGGTGGTTTTATGACAATCATAATAGGGCTTACAGGAGGAATTGCTAGTGGCAAAACTACAGTATCAAATATTCTGAGGGAATTGGGTGCTATTATTATAGATGCAGATGAAATCTCAAGGAAAATAGTAGAAAAGGGTAAACCCGCATTGGATGAAATCAGAGAATATTTTGGGGAAAAAGTTTTACTTGAAAATGGGGAACTTAATCGCAAAAAACTTGGAGATATTGTTTTTGATAATGCCGAAGAGCTAAGAAAATTAAGTGAAATTACCCTCCCTTATATTGTCGAAGAAATTACTGATGAGATAAATTTGTGCAAAGAAACATATAATGACTGTGTCATAGTATTAGACGCAGCCCTACTAATAGAGCAAAATTTAATGTATTTAGTTGAAGAAATCTGGCTTGTTGTTGCACCGAGGGAAACACAATTTGAACGTTTAGTTGAAAGAGAAGACATTAGTAGAGATGGAGCTGAAAAACGCATAGATGCACAAATGTCTCCTGAACATAAAAAGAAATATGCCCATAAAATTATAGATAATTCAAAAGATTTGGACCATCTGCGGGCGCAGATAGAGGCAAACTGGAAAAGGGTGACCGGGTAATATTTTTAGGTGGTTGTAGTTTATGTTGATCTTGGGTAGAGGATGTCTCAGATTTTTGATATTCATTTTGTTATTGATTATCATCATTATTGCATTTCAGAATATAAAGTGGCTCATGAGGACAATCTATCCCATTCATTATCATGACCTGATTGGAAAATATTCTAAAATCTATGAAATAGATCCCTATTTGGTTTTAGCCATAATGAAAAATGAAAGCAGGTTCAACCCCAACGCAGTTTCAAGAAAAAACGCAAGAGGATTGATGCAGATAGCACCCATTACAGGGAAATGGGCTTCTAAGGAATTAGAAATACCAAGCTATTCTGAAGATATGCTTTTCCAGCCCGAACTAAATATACAATTCGGCACCTGGTATTTAAATGTATTAAAACAGGAATTTGGCAATAATATTGAATTAATGGTAGTTGGATATAATGCAGGGAACGGAAATGTAAAAAAGTGGTTAAATAATCCGAAGTATAGTAAAGACGGTAAAACACTATATAGAATTCCTTTTAACGAAACCAGAATTTATAAAAAAAAGGTTTTGAGAGACTACAAAATATATACCAGAATTTATAAATAAGGCAGATTATATGAAATTGACTCTATATATACGAGGGGGATTAGAGTGAAAAGCTTGAAATGTATCAGCATTATCTTATTGGTGCTACTGTTGATTACTGCCTGCAATTCTAATACTGACATAATAAACGGAGAAACAGGGAAAGAAACATCAGGAAACCGAAACCCGATAGATGGTGGAACAGTAACTGTGTCTACTACCAGATTCCAGACACTGAATCCATTATTTAATAGGAATAATGATTTATATCAGATTCATCATTTATTATATGAGGGCCTGGTTACCTTCAGAGAGGACATGAGCGTAAAACCGTTGTTAGCTGAAAGTTGGAAATTTAACGGAGCGGAAAGTGTAGATTTTAAATTAAGGGCAGGAGTAAAATGGCATGATGGGCAGCCCCTGATTATAGAAGATGTAATATTTACGTTTAATACAATAAGAGGGAGTATCAGGGGTCTCGATAGGATTTCAATATACAGAGAATCACTGGAAAATATAAAGGATATTGTTAAAATTGATGAAAATACTATAAGGGTTATTGTATCAGACAATGTAGCCAATATACTTGAAACTATGACCTTTCCTATTTTACCGAAGCATGTTTTTCAGAACAATCAGGCACAACTTCTAAAACAGGATGATTTGAATGTTGTTGGAACAGGAATGTACAAAATAAAAGAATATGAAAAAACCAGGAGGATTTCCTTGGTTCGCAATAATGATTACTGGGGGGACAGGCCTTATATTGAAGAAATTAATGTTCTTATTGTCCCGGACGAGGAAGCTCAATTATCCCTATTCGAGAATGGAGATATAGATTTTGTGCATACACGTATTGTTGACTGGGGGAAATATACAGATGACAAGACAATAAGACACGCAGAATTTATTATACCTGATTATGAATTCATGGGGATTAATTTTAGAAAAAATATTTTAAACGATGTAAACATTAGAAAAGCAATAGCCTATGGCATTGACAGGGAGAAAATTATTGATAACGTTTATTTAGGACATGCTACGGTAGCAGACTATCCTGTTATGCCTAATTCGTGGCTCTATGATTACGATAAAGTTCAACTTGGGTTTAATCCTAATCTGGCAGCAACTTTTTTGGACAAGGCAGGCTATATGTTAAGGGGAAATAATGACCTCAGGACAAATGAAAAGGGTGAAATTATAAATCTTAAACTAGTTACTAATACAGGCAACCCACTAAGGAATCAGACCGCACTATTCATTCAGGAAGACTTAAATAAAATAGGTATACAATTAGAGATTGAATTTTTAGAATGGGACGACCTGAAAGGACAGATTACTACCAACAGTTATGACCTATTTTTAGGGGGTTGGGAGCTATCGTATATACCGGATATTACAGATATGTTTCATTCGTCTGTAAAAGGCAGTGCTAATTTTGTTGCCTATAATAATGAGGAGTTGGATGCTCTTCTGGATACCTATTTAATCGATACTAACCCAATATCAAAAAAACAAAAATTTAGTGATTTAGAAGAACATATAGTCAGAGATTTGCCATATATTAGTTTGTTCTTTAAAAATGGTGCAATAATAATGAATAAAAAAATAAAGGGTGATTTAGAGCCCCACAGATATAATGTTTTTTCAAACATCAATAATTGGTATATCAACACTGAGTAATAAAATCCAACATAGATGACACAGAAGGATGATGGGTTGTGGGGAAATTATTGTCCCGACAACACATGGAGTTGTCCTTTTATGCCTAGATTCTATCAGAAACAGGACATGTTGACATGTGAAATAAAAAATATTATAATGGATAAGGTGGTCTTATTCACAGACTCGGTAAGAACACCCATATTTCTTACAGCGATAATTGTTTAGTGATTTTATTAATACATTGGGGGAAATAGATAACACGGTATGATGCAGTGGTGGTGGAGTTGGTATACACGTATGTTTGCAGTGACAACTACTCGGTGATAGTGTTACGAGACAAACTAAATCAGATGGCGATAGCATGATGCAGGGCTGGCGGAAATGGTAGACGCACTATCTTGAGGGGGTAGCGATTGAAAAATCATGTGAGTTCGAATCTCATGCCCTGCACCAGAAAAACTGAACATCATAAAAACAAAAAGCTGGTACACATCCAATCTTGATGATTGGATGTGTAGTAGCTTTTTTAATATCATATTTAGGTAGCCACATGTGGTATAATATGTATATTTATCCAGCAATAATATAAAATTTTGAAAAAAATTGAAAATATAGTTTCAAAAAGCAGGGTTTTATCTCTTTCCCTAGTATATATAATATAGGCAATAGACTATATATAGTAAGTATGCAAAACATTTTATGCTTTATGTAGTGAGTATGTATGAAAGGGGTGGGATTTGCATGCATAGTACATATAGTATCACGGAGGTGGCTGAAAAATTAGAAATTTCAACTAGTACAATACGAAAATACGAACAAGATTATTTCCTGGATATAATAAGAAATGAAATAGGCCATAGGGTGTATACGAATTCGGATATAGATATATTAAAAAAGATTATACAATTAAAAAATGAAGGTGCAAACATACATTTAATAAGGAAAATGTTAGACAAAGAGGAAATAATAAAACTTCCGGTGGAGATATCAAATAATGAATCCCCGGCATATGTCACGTATATGGACAATATAGAAAGATTTAAAATTGATATTGTTGAGGGACTTCAGGAGCAGTTCGGGGGGATATTGCAGAAAGAACTACAGGAACAAGAAGAGAGAATTGTGGAAAGGATAACACAAAAACAATCAGAACAAATACGAGCGGAAAACAGCAGACTAATGGACTATATAGCAGTAACAAGGGAAGAAGAAAAGAAAAAAGGTTTCTTCGGCAGATTGTTTAATAGATAACCACCTGTATTTTGACATATTAATGATATAATATGTTCATATTAAATTAAAGGAAAGTCATGGAGGCCGGAAATGGAATGAAAGAAACGATTTATGTTATAGGACATAAAAATCCTGATTCAGATTCAATATGTTCAGCTTTAGCCTATGCAGAATATAAAAATATTAGCGGGAATATTAATGCAATTCCCACAAGATTAGGGGAAATAAACAGGGAAACAAAATTTATTCTTGACCATTTTGGGGTGGGGGCCCCTATACTTTTAGAAACTGTAAGGTTAAGTATTGAGGATTTAAATTTTGATAAAGTAGCTCCTGTCAATTCGGAAGTATCATTACGCATGGCTCTTGAATTGATGAAAAAAAATAAACTGAACAGTCTTCCTGTTATAAACGAAAACGAACAATTGGAAGGAATCGTAACCATATCGGATATAATAAGATCATACATAGATATATGGGACAACAGTATTTTAGGCAAATCTGAAACTTCCATAGATAATATTATGGATACCCTTTCAGCTGAAATTGTTGTATTTCCCGATGGGGCGAAGCCTTTTACCGGGAAAGTTTTAGTGTTGGCTATGGGACCGGAATTTATGAAAAAACATATAGAGGAAAACGATATAGTTATTTGTGGGGATAGAAGGGATGCTCAGGAACTTGCTATTAACAGTGGTATTTCTTTAATGGTATTAACGGGGAATGTAAAAACGAATGAAGGGATTATAGAACTCGCCAAAAAAATGGGAACTATTATTTTATCCACTCCCTATGATACCTTTACAACAGCCAGGCTGATAACTCAATCCATACCGATAAAAAATGTAATGACCCGAGAAAATTTAGTGACATTTGCTCCTGATGATTTAGTGAGTAACGTAAGGGAGGAAATGTCCAAAACAAGATATAGAACCTACCCGGTGACAGGAATTAATAATAAGGTATTGGGCTTGATATCCAGGTACCATCTGATCGCAAGTATAAAAAAGAAAGTCATCTTGGTCGACCATAATGAACGAAGCCAGTCGGTAGATGGCCTGGAAGAATGTGAAATACTTGAAATAATTGATCATCACAGGATAGGGGATATATTTACAGGGAGTCCCATATACTTTAGAAATGAGCCGGTAGGCAGCACCTCAACGATAATTGCTTCTATATTCTTTGAAAACGGGCAAAGACCCTCCAGGAAAACGGCAGGTATATTGGCAGCGGCAATAATTTCCGACACCTTGTTGTTCAGATCCCCTACATCTACTAACACAGATAAAATCATGTTAGACAGATTAGCAAGGATTGCAGATTTGGATGTAGAACAATTTGCTATGGAAATGTTCAAAGCCGGCACATCCCTAGCCGGTAAAACACCCCAGGAATTATTAAAGGAGGATTTTAAAATCTTTAATATAGAGGGGGAAAAAATAGGAGTTGCCCAGGTATATACTATGGATCCGGACAGTTTAGAAGGTATGAAATCCGATTTGATATCACTTATGGAAACGGAGGCGGACAAACGTGGATATTCCACATTTATGCTGATGTTAACAGACATATTCAACGAAGCCTCGGAAATGGTTGTAGTAGGACAAAATAAAGAACTGATTGCCGGGGCTTTTGAAAAGGGGATTTCAAATAATTCATTTTATGTGCCCGGCGTACTTTCAAGGAAAAAGCAGGTAGTTCCTTTGATTACAAGTGCTATAACAAATGCGGAACAGTGGGGATAGTGTGGCAGAGGACACTTTGTTTATCACATATAAAATATGAAGCGAGGGGAGGTGCGTTTATGTCACTCGAAATAATTAATAATGATATAACCAAAATTGAGGTTGATGCCATAGTAAATGCAGCAAACAAATCTTTGCTTGGCGGTGGAGGTGTTGATGGAGCAATCCATCGTGCCGCAGGGCCGGAATTGCTTGAGGAATGCCGCACACTTGGCGGTTGCGAGGTTGGACAGGCTAAAATAACAGGAGGTTATAATTTGCCTGCCAAATATGTAATCCATACTGTCGGGCCTGTATGGCATGGAGGTAAAAGGAATGAGGAAAAACTGCTTACCGACTGTTACAAAAATTCGCTTGCTTTGGCTAGGGAACATGGGCTGAAAAGCATAGCTTTTCCCTTGATATCTTCCGGTATTTTCGGATACCCTAAAGATGAAGCGATAAGGGTTGCAATCTCCACCATAAAAGATTTTCTCTTAGAAAATAAAATGACTGTTTTTATTGTTACACATGGTAAACCCACATTTGAATTAGCCAAAGGGTTGTTATCATCTATTAAATAGTGGTACGATGGGTGTGACAGGTGTGAAGCGGGACTTGAACTATTGTTGAAAACAGAATATAATGAAAGAGCGCAAGAATACACGAATTTTATCATGAGGTGGTCAAATGTTTAAAGTGGGAATAATCACTTCCAGTGATAAGGGTTTCAAAGGTGAAAGGGAAGATCTATCGGGACCCATTATTGCGGAATTAGTAGAAGCAAAAGGCTATAAAATCATAAGACAAACAATAGTACCGGATGTTATGGAGGACCTGACGGGAGAAATGATTTATATGGCGGATGAATTAAAAGTGGACCTGATATTGACCACAGGGGGTACAGGGTTCAATAAAAGAGACATAACCCCCGAGGCCACCCTCAGTGTTTGCGACAGGGTAGCAAATGGTATTGCAGAGGCTATAAGATACCACAGCCTCAGCATTACTCCAAGAGCAATGCTCTCCAGAGCTGTTTCCGGAATCAGGGGGAATACATTGATAATAAATTTACCCGGGAGCCCGAAAGCTGTTAAGGAGGCTCTGGATTACGCTCTAGACAGCATTTATCACGGGTTGGAAATACTGACCGACAGGGTTAGCGATTGTGCCGGAAAGTAAGGGGCAATTTCAATGGAACAGATTAAAAAATATGATATATTGAGAATAGACGGTGAAAATAAAAATATAGTAGAGGATATAGTAGTACTAGAATACCCCTTTACCATTTTTGTAGATGGAAAGGAAGTTATCACACTTCTATGCAGTCCCAAATCCTTAAAGTATTTGTCGGTAGGATTTTTATATTCCGAAGGTTTTATAGAGGGTTATTCCGCAATAGAAGATATTCAAATAGATGAAGAAAAAGGAAGGGCCTACATCAGGCTCAACGCTAAGGAGCTCTTCAACAAAAAGTTACAAGATAAAAGAACAATAGCATCAAGTGGTGCAAAGGGTACAATGTTTTACGATATGCTAGATCTTCTGAAATCCAAGAAGGTAGAAGACTCCTTAGATATATCCGTTTATGAAATAAAAAAACTGATGGAAACATTTAACAAGAATTCGGATCTCTTTTATAAAACCGGAGGAGTTCATGCTTGCGCTATATGTGACAATAGTAGTATAATATATTTTGAAGAAGATATTGGAAGACATAATGCATTGGACAAGGTATTGGGCAGAGCCCTGGTAGAAAACATAAATTTGGGAGACAAGATGGTTTTGGCTAGTGGCAGAATTTCTTCTGAAATGCTGATTAAGGCTATAAAAAGAGGAATTAAGGCAGTGGTTTCCAGATCAGCTCCAACATCATTGGCTGTCCATATGGCCAGGGAACTGAATATAGTTTTGATAGGGTTTGTAAGAGGAGAAAAAATGAATATTTATAGTAATTTTTCGAGCTTAAAATTCTAAAGCTAAGATTAGCTAGGAATTAAAGCCTATGGGTATAAGGAGAAACCCTTATGCCTCCCGTGTTTGGAAAGGAAAAAAATATTATACAGCCTTTCTTAGGCTGTTTTTTTATTTAGAACTCGAAAAACATAAAATAAAAAAACATTATGGGGTTTATTAATATCAATAAAACCATAATGCAATACTATTTGTCCTGATTTAGGGAAGGCGGTGCTTCAAATGGATTTCTTTAATACAGTCAGTGTTAAAGAAGGCAGAGAAATATTGATGAAAAATTTTGAGGATTATGATTTTAAAACCGAACATGTGGATTTGGAGTATAGCATTAACAGGGTCTTGGGGGAAGATATATATTCAAATATAAATGTGCCTGAGTTTAACCGTTCCACGGTAGATGGCTATGCTATCAGGGTTGAAGATAGTCATGGAGCTAGCCAATCCATACCCAGCATTATAAATATATTAGGGGAAGTGATGATGGGCGAAGAAATAAATTCATCCATCAAGGGCGGAGAATCATTCTATGTTCCAACCGGGGGCATGATCCCGGAAGGTTCTGACGGGGTTGTTATGGTGGAAAATGTAGAAAAGATGGATAGCAGCACACTTCTGATATACAAACCTATATCACAGGGTGAAAATATCAGCTATAAAGGTGATGACATTAAAAAAGGGGAACTGATTCTGGAAAAGGGCAGAAAAATAACTACCGGGGCTATAGGGGTTTTAGCAGCCTTAGGAATTCCCAAGGTGTGTGTATATTGCAGGCCAAGATTTTATATAATCTCAACAGGTGACGAGATCATAGGTATAGAGGATGAATTAACCCTGGGGAAGATCAGGGATATTAATTCCTATACATTGGGTTCCCTGGTTCATAATGTCGGGGGAATTGTGGTTGGAAGGAAAATTGTAAGGGATAATTATGAATTATTGAGGAATGAAGTGAAAAAAGCAATAGATATATCGGATATAGTTCTTTTATCCGGAGGCAGTTCTGTGGGCACAAGGGATTATACAGCCAAGGTTATAGATTCATTCGGCGGGAAAGGAGTATTGTTCCACGGTTTGGCCGTAAAACCCGGAAAGCCTACCATTGTAGGTGAAGCTGATGGCAAATTAATTTGCGGGTTGCCGGGACATCCGATATCCTCCATTATAGTATTCAAGGCATTACTGGAATATTATATCAGAAAAAAAATGGGGATAGCGGAAATAATACCGAGAGTAAAGGCCATAATGGATCATAATTTTAGGTCAGATCCCGGTAAAGAAACGTATCAAATGATTGAATTGAGGCAAGAAGGGGGAGATTTTCACGGAACCCCGGCATTCGGTAAATCCGGTATGATCAGCTTGTTGTCCAAATCCCAGGGATATATAATAATAGGTTCGCATGAGGAAGGGATTTACAAAGGAGAAGAGCGAGAAGTTTACCTACTTCAGTAAAATTAGATTAAAATTCGGTTTTTAATTGCCGGTTAAAGGGTTGGGAATTTATCTACTTTTGCAGGAACAGGTTTATATAGTCACTAGTATCCTTTTGTAGGTAAACGCTTTTTTAATAAATAAA
>JAAZJW010000283.1 GCA_012800145.1 Clostridiales bacterium
CTCGTTTTTAGGCCATTTGAGATCCTTCGCTTCGCTCAGAATGATATTTTTCACACAGTCTGCTGCACCTTTGTTCGGGATTAGGTATTCTTGATAAAGGTATAAATTTGGTTTAATGGTCAATAATCTAAAGTAATAAAGGGGTAATTCATAGTGAAGGGACTGGAAAAACAATGCATATTAATAAGGTAGAAATTTGCGGCGTAAACACATCAGAATTACCAGTACTAAAAAATAGTGAAATGAGGGTGTTATTTGATCGTATTCATAAGGGGGATGACAGCGCTAGGGAAGAATTTATCCAGGGCAATCTGAGACTAGTGTTGAGTGTAATTCAAAGATTTAACAATAGGGGCGAACATGTGGATGATTTATTTCAAGTTGGTTGTATAGGCCTCATAAAGGCTATTGACAATTTTGATTTAAGCCATAATGTTCGTTTTTCTACTTACGCGGTTCCTATGATTATCGGTGAAATACGCAGGTATCTGAGGGACAATAATTCAATCAGGGTAAGCAGGTCCCTGAGAGATATAGCATATAAGGCTCTCCAGGTGAGGGATCAGCTTACAAACAAACACTCCAAAGAACCGACCATAGGACAGATTGCCGAAGAATTGAAAATACCGAGGGAAGAGGTTGTATTTGCGCTGGATGCCATACAGGATCCCGTTTCGCTGTTCGAACCGATTTACAATGATAGTGGTGATGCCATTTATGTAATGGATCAAGTAAGTGATGAAAAGAATGAGGATGAATATTGGATTGATGGGATTGCACTTAGGGAAGCTATGACAAAGCTCAATAATAGGGAAAGACATATCTTATCACTAAGATTTTTTTTAGGCAGAACACAAATGGAGGTTGCCGAGGAAATAGGCATATCCCAGGCGCAGGTATCAAGGCTGGAAAAGACGGCCCTAAAGCATATGAGAAAATATATTTAGATTAAAGGCAGACCGGGGGAATAGTTCTTCCGGTCCTTTTCATTGGACTATTCTCCGTTTTTGTAATAATTTCGGCCCTATACGTAATATAAATATAGGACAAAGATATTAAAGGGGGATTTTTAAATGATAAAAGCATCCGACTTAACTGAAAAGGAGGTAGTATGTATAACCGATGGCAGAAGAATAGGAATGATTACAGATCTGGAGGTCGATTTAGAAAGAGGAAAAATCAATGCTATTGTAATTCCTGAAGGCAGGAAACTGATGGGATTATTTAACAAAGAACATGAAT
This sequence comes from Clostridiales bacterium, assembly GCA_012800145.1. Taxonomy (GTDB): domain Bacteria; phylum Bacillota; class Clostridia; order Peptostreptococcales; family Natronincolaceae; genus JAAZJW01. The sequence continues at coordinate 1,243 of JAAZJW010000283.1, forward strand.
ACGAAATCAGTTGGAATCAAATAAAAATGATAGGTGAAGATGTAATACTAATTGAATTGAGGGACAGAATAGAACCCACAAAATTTGTACATCCCGGGGAGGACATATAATTCACCCTTCCTATTACACGAGTCCGACGTTTAGGTGTTCACCGACAAAATCTATCCTAAATTAATTCAGTGCTTGTTCAGTATATTCAAATATACTATACTATAGATAGTGTAAGTAGGGAGGAGGAACCACATTGAAATGTCCCTTTTGTTCACATCAGGAATCAAAGGTAGTAGATTCGAGACCGACCGACGAAGGACAGGCAGTGAGAAGGCGGAGGGAATGCATGTTATGTGCAAAAAGGTTTACTACATACGAAAAAATAGATGAAATCCCGTTGATAGTGGTTAAAAAAAATGGAAATCGTGAACCTTATGATAAAAATAAGATATTAAACGGGGTGATTAAATCTTGTGAGAAACGGCCTGTGTCCCTACAGGATATTGAAAAATTGGTGGATGGAATAGAAAGGCAATTATACAATACTATGGAACGGGAAATCACAACAGAACTTATAGGTAATTTAGTGATTGATAAAATCAAGGAACTTGACGAGGTTGCTTATGTGAGATTCGCATCAGTATACAGGGAATTTAAGGATATAAACACCTTTATGGATGAAGTAAAAAAAATTTTAAATGAAAAATCCGGGTAGATCGGGAAGATGGAGGCATGTGGCAAACAAAGCGTCCTCAGGCCACACCCTGGGTTTGATCCGCAAAGGAACTTTCAATTTGGGGGACAAAAATGGAATACGATATTATAACCAAAAATAAAATTAAATATATAACATTCAAAAGGTTGGGAAATATGCCCTTCATTAAACATGGGTTCAGCACCAGACTCGGCGGGATTAGCGAAGGTGTTTACAGTTATTTAAATTTAGGTTTTAAAACCCTTGATTGTCCGGACAAAGTAAAAGAAAATATCAGGAAATTTGCACTAGCCGTAGGTGTAAATTATGAAAATTTGGTTATGTCGGATCAGGTGCACGGTGATACAATTAAAATTGTTACTAATAAAAACAAAGGAAAAGATTTCCCGCTACAAGGAGACAACAAGGGGATAGACGGCCTGGTTACCGATATCCCCGGCATACCTTTGATAGCCATATTTGCTGATTGTGTGCCTATATTTTTTGTGGATACTGTAAAAAAAATAATCGGTTTAGCACATGCCGGGTGGAAAGGTACCAAGCTAAAAATAGGAGAGAAAATGGTGCAGACCATGGTGAATGTCTATGGTTCAAAAACCGGTGAAATAACAGCTGTTATTGGACCATCCATAGGCAAGTGCTGTTACGAAGTAGGTAAGGTTGTTATAGAGCAATTTAATAAAACCTTTGAGGACACATCGACTTTTGTAGAAATCAGTAGGGTCAGTTTCAATCGGTTATCCGGCCATGAGAATTGTTCACCTAATTTTCAGTATCATCTGGATTTATGGGAAGCAAATCGTATTGTTCTGAATGGGGCAGGTATATTAAACAAAAATATTATAATATCAAATTTGTGCACTGGTTGTAATCAGGACTTGTTTTATTCCCATAGAAAAGAAAAAGGTAATACAGGTAGAATGGGTGCCATAATACAACTAGTATAATGTAAGGAACCTATAACAAGATGTCAATAATTCTGACATCTTTTTTATTTTGTATAAGGATTAATAAGGAAAGTTCCCGGACATTTGTTTTTGAATTTTAGCAAAGCCCTTTGTATAGTTTAATTATTGTCAGGGAAACCTAAATTCAATAAAACAATTTAATTTATAGGGCCGGTAGGGAGGTTTTCATTAACTGTTTGGCCGGATGGCCGAAAAAAACCTATCCCCCGGTCTATCTTGAGGAGGAATCAAAATGTCTGGTGGAATGATTTTACTGGTAATTGTGACAATACTTGTTTTAGCGGGTTTAGGGCATAGGGTGCTCGATAGATTGAGGCTCAGTGACCTATCAGCTCTTGCTATACTTGTTGCAATAATACTGTCAACAATTTTTATTCCCAATATTAAATTGGCCAATAACATATCCATTAACATTGGAGGATTTGCCATACCCGTGGCCCTGGCTGTTTATCTGTTTATCAAGGCTGAAACAAAAGAAGAAAAAGCCAGATCTGTTATTGGTGCCGTTGTAGCAGGTATTGCAATCTATCTGATACAAAGGTTTGTGCTCCCTCCGGAGCCGGAGAATCTCCCCATCGACCCTAATTTTATTTACCCTGTTGTGGGTGCCATAGTAGCGTATGCATTAGGACGCTCCAGAAGGGGTGCATTTATTGCAGGAGTAATGGGGGTTGTGATTAGTGATTTAATCCAGCTTGTTTTGAATAGTATCAACAATGTGCCTGCACCGACAGATTTTGGTGGGGCGGGTGGAGTAGACACCACAGTCATTACAGGTATTTTGGCTGTTCTGATGGCAGAAATATTTGGGGAAACTAGGGAAAAATTGCAGGGGGGCACAGAACAAAAACATGCACATTTTGAAAAGGGGCATTTTGTCAGTACTTTAGGCGAAAGTCAAAAAGAAAATGAAACTCAGATGAGTGGGGAAATTGACATGGAAGATGAAACTGAACAGGATGAAACCGGGGGTGATATAGATGAAAAAGAATAGATTGGTTTGTATATTGTTATTACTGATTACATTGACAACACAATTTGTAGTTGCTGACGATTGGTATGGTGAAAAAGGGGGTTATTATAAGGTATACGATATAGATAGTGATAAGATATTATTTCAAATTGCCAGGGAGGTTGTGAAAGATGACCAGTATTTAAGCGGCGATAATAAAATGTATAAGGTAATCAGAGCGAACAAAAAGAGTCAAATTGCGTATGCACAGTTTGTGGAAGATGTGCTGTTACCTGAAATTGACGAAGATATATTTTCTAATATTAAACTAACCATGCAGGATGGGCTGGACATAAGTTCAATACCGGCGCAAGCAGAACAAAAAGACAAAGATAAAAGAAAGGTAGCAATATATTCTACTCATAGTTCAGAATCCTTTGTTCCATCTGAAGGTACAGATAGTAAAGAGGGCAAAGGCGGAATACTTAAGGTAGCACAAAAGTTAAAACAGGGATTTGAAAAAAATGGTGTGAAGGCAACACTTGATGCCACGCTTCACAGTCCCCACGATGCGGGAGCCTATAAAAGATCCCGTAGGACCGCATTACAATTAATAAGAAAGGAGCACCCCACTGCTTTAATTGATGTACACAGGGACGCTGTACCTGCAGAAGAATATTTAGTGGAAATCAAGGGGAAACCGGCAGCAAAAGTAAGGCTGGTTGTGGGAAGAAGAAATCAAAATTTTAAGGCTAATGAGGACATGGCAAAGAAAATAAAGGCAGCGGCAGATAAAATGTATCCGAACATGATCAAGGATATTTTCTTTGGACAAGGAGACTATAACCAAGACCTTACACCTAGGGCTATACTTACAGAAATAGGGACCCATGGACATATGAGAGAAAGATCGGAAAAGTCTGCAGGCTTTTTGTCCGAAGCAATTACGGTAGCCCTTTTTGGGAACGTTTTTAGGGATAGTGGAGGTGCAAAAACAGGCACAGGAGGCGGAGATACATCAAAAAAGGTGAAGTTCGATGAGCCGGGCAGCAAAAGCAGTAAGGGGTCAGGTGCCGGGATACTGGGGATTTTGGCCATAGCTGTTGTTGGTGGGGTAGGATTTCTATTTTTGAGTACCGGAAGTGAGGAATGGAAATCCAAAATGTCCAATTTTAGACAGGAATTTATGAACTTTTTAGGGAGAAATAAAAGCAAAAAATAGATGGGTGGTCTAACTATTGAATAAACACTATGTTCTAATTGTACCGGGCCTTATAATGGGTACATTTGCCAGGGTTCATATGATGAAATCTGATTATAGGCAATACCCGACCTACCCGAGGGGGTATTTGTCCCATTTTACCCTCGGGTTTATTGCCGCAGGGCTTGGTGCGGTAGCCGTACCCGCTTTGATTGAAAAGGAATTTACAGCTATAACATTTTTAGCATTAGCCGCACAACAATTCAGGGAAGTAAGGAACATGGAAAGAGAAAGTTTAGACAATATAGAAATAACGGAAATGGTGCCGAGGGGCAGTGCCTATATTGAGGATATTGCCAAGACATTTGAAGCAAGAAATTACATGGCAATAATTACTGCCCTTGTGACATCAACCATAATACATGTTTTTATAATTTTAAAGATTAACATGCATATGTCTATATTTTTGGGTATGTTCGTAGGATTGGCTGTTCATATATTTATAAAAAGGATGATTCATGGGGAGGAAATTAGTGACATAGCTGATGTAAAGGAAGCCAAAATTTCATTTGACGGGCCGATTTTAAAGGTCAACGGAATTGTGATTACAAATATTGGGTTGCAGACGCAAAGGGATATATTTTTAAGTAACGGACTGGCTGTTGAAATCATACCCAAGGATGAAAATGCAGTGATGTATTTGTCTAATATGGGACAGCGCCAGGCGATACAGCATAATGCTGCCAACCAATTGGGCGTACGGAGGGATTTTGATGAACCTGAATTTACACCGGTGGCAAAAAGGGATCCAGAAAACGGAAATATAGTTATGGTAATAACTATTATGAAACCCAATATAGATGCGCTGATTGAGGCGGTTAAGGGGACTCCATTATTAGAAACCTCAAAAAGAAAACCTTTGGATTCAGTCGTGGGTTTAAGGTTGATGAAAAACAGAAAAAAGGTGTAATACATGCAAATCGAATTAGGGGACCTTATAGTTGCAATTATAACAATGAATAAAGATGCGGTGGGCACAGGGGGGACAGCTCCGGTTTTTTATGTCGGAAACAACGAACATCTGGGGGAATTGTCAGAAAAAATTTCTAAAATTCTTGATGGTGTTGTCCATGACATAGGGATGGGGACATATATTATTGTAAAACATTGATATTATGTTGGGGTGAACCGTATCTGTGAAAATTATATATGTTTTCAACAAAAATTTTTATGCAGCTGTTAAGGCTGCATATCTACATTTAAAACTGGATTTTCCTGAAAATCTTGAAGATACTATAAACAGCTATAATGAAGAGGGAAATTTCTATTACCTGGGCGTTGATATTGAGTTAAATGAAATATATCTGCTCCATAGCAGTAAATGTAACTACATTTTAAAAAACCTTTTGAGAGGTTTTTCTAATTTATATAATGAAGAAATCCTAATAATATTTCCGGAAATATTATAACCTCCACAATATTTATTTATAAAAATACAAATTTGATGTTTGGGATGGGAAAGATGATAAAATAGTGAAAATAATATATAGTTGTTACGGCGGGGCTCATTCTTCAATTGTAGCATCCGCCATACATATAGGATATTTACCGGCGGACCGTGTTCCAACCAGAAAAGAGATATTGAATGCTCCCTATTATGATCAATCTCCAAGGGGGGTTAGGGGCACACCCATTTATATGGGGACGGACGAAAAGTTGAGGGCGGTATATGCCCTCGGAATGGGTCCTTACCGTGCCGAATATACAAAAATAGCTTATAATTTTGCATTTCAGTTGGCCGATAAAAACAAAAAGGATATATATATAGTAAATGTGGTTCCCTTATTGAGCCCCCAGGTAAAACTGGGAGGTTTCATGTCAAGGGGTATGGGCATAATTAAATTAGGTAGATTTCTGACAGTATCGGGGATACAAAAAAGATATAACCTTTTTATAAAATTGGTTGAAGACGTAAAGAGAAGGTGTTAATTTAACTTCCGGTGTCCTAGCCCCTGGTTTCCGGTCCCCGATAATGGTATAATATTAATACTTGTATTAAAATTGGACAAAAGAGGGTGCAATGTTGAAAAGAGAGGATACAGGCAACATCATTGGGAAGGTTTATAAAGGCAGTATGGCGGAAGAAGTGGGAATAGAGCCTGGGGACAGTCTATTGGGGATAAATGGCAATGAGATAGAAGACATTATAGATTATAAATTTTATCTGGCAGATGAGTATCTAGAAATAGAAATACTGAAAGCCAAAGGGGAACGCTGGATTATAGAAATAGAAAAAGAATATGATGAAGAACTGGGTATTGAATTCGAAAACCCTCTTATTGATGAGGTTAAAAATTGTAAAAATAAATGTGTGTTTTGTTTTGTAGACCAACTACCTCCCAACATGCGTTCAAGTCTGTACCTCAAAGATGATGATTTCAGGCTTTCATTTTTGCAGGGAAACTATATTACCTTAACAAATATGAGTGAAAAGGATATAAATAAAATTATAAGGTACCGTATTAGCCCAATCAATATATCCGTACATACGACCGATAGTGAACTCAGAAAAAGGATGCTTAATAATAAATTTGCCGGCGATATTCTGGGCACATTAGAAAGGTTGGCAGAAAATAACATTGAAATGAACTGTCAAATCGTGCTCTGTCCCAACATAAACGATAAAAAAGAATTGGATAATACCATTAGGGATTTAGGAAGGTTAAGTGGCAGTATAAACAGTGTGGCGGTTGTGCCTGTGGGTCTGACAGCTTACAGGGAAGGATTGCAAAGAATAGAACCGTTTGATGAAAAAAGTGCATCATATGTTATAGACCAAGTTAAGGTATGGCAAAAAGGGTTCAGGGATTCTGTCAACCGTAACTTTGTATATGTTTCGGACGAATTTTACATATTGGCAAACAGGGGTTTTCCAGCCTATGAAAGTTATGATGGATTTCCCCAGTTAGAAAATGGGGTTGGACTGGTAACCAAATTTAAACACGAATTTTATCAATACCTAAGAACGTTGCAGGGCACAATCGAAATTTATAAACATGTTACAGTAGTTACAGGTACAGCTGCGTGCAGATTAATTCGAGAAATATGTGATGATTTGGTTAAAAGGGTTAAACATTTAAAGATAGAAGTAGTATGTGTGGAAAACAGATTTTTTGGTGGACACATTTCCGTGAGCGGATTAGTTACAGGGCGGGATATATATGATAACCTGAAAGACAAATATTTAGGCAACAAAATTGTTCTGCCCCAATCCATGATTAAGACGGGTGAAAAAATATTTTTAGATGATTATACCATTACCGAATTAGAAACAAAGCTCGGGGTACCTGTTCAGATAAGTGAGGTAGAAGGTAAAAAATTTATACAGACAGTTTTGAGCCCGGAAAACAGAGTAAAAGAAGGTGAGGATGAATGTCTAAACCAATTGTAGCAATTGTAGGACGGCCGAATGTGGGCAAATCGACTTTGTTCAATAAAATATTGGGAAGTAGGGTTTCTATAGTAGATAATAGGCCGGGAATAACCAGGGATAGAATTCATGCAGAAACAGATTGGTTAAGATACGATTTTACTTTGATAGATACCGGCGGATTGGATTTGGATTCGAAAGAAATAATACCGGTACAAATGAGAAGACAGGCAGAATTGGCTATGGATATTGCGGATGTGATAATATTCGTAACCGATGGCAGGGAGGGGCTGACATCTGTGGATCGTGACATTGCGCAAGTGCTCAGAAAAACCAAAAAACCCGTAATAGTTACATTAAATAAGGTGGACACAAAACATCAATCTGAGCATTTTTATGAATATTATGAACTGGGGATGGGAGAACCGATTGAAATATCTGCCGAGCTTGGACTGGGTATAGGAGATCTCTTGGATGAGGTTGTACGACATTTTGAAACTGATAGAGGGACAAGTTATGATGACGATGTTATCGGTGTAGCCATAATCGGCAAACCGAATGTGGGCAAATCCCTACTTGTTAATCGCATATTAGGGGAAGACAGGGTAATTGTCAGTGACATAGCGGGGACCACGAGGGATGCCATAGATACACCCTTTATAGATGGGGATGATAGATATGTGCTTATAGACACTGCAGGTATAAGAAGGAAAAGCCGTGTTAAAGAAAATATAGAAAGGTATAGTGTTATACGTGCTATTGCGGCCATAAAAAGAGCTAATGTATGTTTGTTGGTTATAGATGCTACCGAGGGGGTTACGGAGCAGGACAAAAAAATTGCCGGATATAGTCATGAAAATGGCAAAGGTATGATTATTCTCATTAATAAATGGGATATGGTAAAAAAGGATAATAAAACGATGAGCGAGTTTATGAGGGAAATTCGTAACGAGCTGAGTTACATTATTTATGCCCCGGTTTTGTTTATTTCGGCACTTACGGGACAGAGGGTGAATAAAATATTAGAAGAAGTTAAAAATGTTGCTGCTCAAAATTCCAAAAGGGTATCAACAGGAACTTTAAATGAAGTAATCGGGGAAGCTATGCTGTTAAACCAACCTCCGTCCGATAAAGGAAGAAGGCTGAGAATATTTTATGCTACTCAGGTTTCCATAAGGCCGCCTACGTTTATTTTATTCATAAACGATAAAGATTTAATGCATTTTTCGTATCTGAGATACCTAGAAAATAAAATTAGAGAAAATTTTGGATTTGAAGGGACACCTATTCGTTTTATTTTGCGTCAGAAAACAGGGAGGGATTGATCGATGTTCAAAAATCTCTTGCTCATTTTGATTTCATATCTTATTGGAAGTTTATCAACATCCTATTTAATAGCAAAATTTTTTGCTAAGATCGATATAAGGGAACATGGGAGCGGAAACCCGGGTTCTGCAAATATATTGAGAACTTTAGGCGCAAAAGCGGCTATCCTCACGTTTTTGGGTGATTTGTTCAAAGGTGCGATAGCGGTATATCTGGGGAATATGCTCGGTGGAACTATTATGGCACTATTGTGTGGGATAGCGGTGGTTATTGGGCATAACTGGCCTGTATTTTTGGAATTTAAGGGGGGCAAAGGGATAGCAACAACCATAGGGGTCATTATATTGGTAAAGCCCCTGGTGGCACTCGTTTGTATATCCATAGGGGTGGCTATGCTATTTAAATTTAAATATGTATCCTTGGCCTCCATTGTTGGAGTTGTTATTTTACCGTTTGTTATAATAATATACGGATTTAACTATTTTTTATTCGGACTTATTTTGGCCTTATTGGCTGTATACAGACATCGTGAAAACATAAAAAGACTTTTGGAAGGTAATGAAAGAAAAATCGGGGAAAAATCCAGTGTAAACTAGATATAAACTAAAGGGGAGTAATTAAATGAGTGATTTCAGTATTGCTGTTCTGGGGGCAGGTAGCTGGGGGACAGCACTTGGTATGGTGCTTTGTAGCAAAGGCCATGAAGTTAATTTATGGATGAGAAGTGAGGAACAATATAGGAACATGGTACGTACCC
>JAAZJW010000284.1 GCA_012800145.1 Clostridiales bacterium
AGGTGAATACAAGGAGGAAATTATGAAGATATTGGTTGATGCGGACGGATGTCCGGTTAAGGATATAATTATAGATGTTGCCAGAAAATACAACATAAAGGTAGTCCTGGTGAAAAATATTTGCCATGAACTATATGACGATTATGCTGAAATTGTGACAGTAGATAAAGGGAGAGATATGGCCGATATTGCCTTGATTAACAACACGGAAGAAGGAGACATTGTGGTAACCCAGGACTACGGTGTAGCCGCAATGGCCATTGCTAAAAAGGCCACAGCCATCAATCAAAACGGGTGGGCTTATACCGAAGATAATATAGACGGATTATTGATGAAAAGATATATTGGGCAGGAAATAAGAAAAAATCACAGGAAATATACAAAAATACCGAAGCGGACAAAAAAGGATGATATTAGATTCAAGAAATTGCTTATAAGTTGTCTGGAAGGTGGAAACCGAACAAGCAGTAGCAAGGGCCGGAAAAACCTATAGGGGACAAAGTTAAAGCCCCGGTCAGAGTCCCCACCCCCCGGCACACTGCCGATGCACCTATGTATTTAGTGCATTTTATTCCCTTAATATTAGGTATTCAAGGATAATTGGCGCATCCTTTAAAGGGGGTTCGGTTGCCTCCAAAGTCAAAAGACCGGGTTCTACCGTATAATTAGTTTTTGGTTGCAATATCCCATTAATGTAAAGATTAAGTAAAGAGACATTATTCAGATCGGGAATTCCTTTATCGCCATACATTGTTAACTCGTCTTCGTTTGTGAATTCTTTTTTAACTCCATCCGATACTGTGTTATATTGATAATTTTCTACCTTGATAATTTCTCCATTTTGGTTGTGAAAAGCACCTGTCATTTCCGCTATCATTACGACCACATTGTTAGAGTTCAGTGTTCCAATGTTCCATATAACATCGTTATTTTGTTCCTGTACAGTACCTTGGGTAAGGCTTATAACATTGAAATTAATCAGATTACTTATTAGCAGGGTATCTATTACCGTCACATTGCTTATTGGGCCATATCCATCGTTTGACACCTTGATTTCTATTTTCCATGTATAAATGGAATCAGGGCTTGTCTCCAGGGGCCCTTCTATAATATATTTTTCAATGGTCAGGTTACCAAATATATCGGGGCATGAATTACTCATACCTTCTTCTGTTGTTTTGTCCTGGACAGGCAATGTATTTTGGAACGGGAAGAAATCGGGGAGGTTCTTAAATCTGAAGGTGTTGCAGGCAGAGTCTCCGGCAAATTCTTCACAAACAGGTGATTCCGGATATAATTCAAAGCTCGGTATCAGTAGTTGTATTTTCCCCGTTGTTTTAATAATAATAAATACACCCATCGCAAAATTTAGTTGATTGTCTAGTTTAACCGGGGTATTTAAAAGTTTTGAAGCGGTTTCGATTATGATATCGAATGTAAATTCATCCCGTGCTTCCGGGATAAACATGACAATATCCTTATGTATGTCCGGCAAACAACCCTTTATTACATTATTACCCAGGGTAGTTATTTCAAAGGGTACCTTTATAATAAATCTAACCCTCTTAAAGTCCGGCCTATTCTCTATATCGGTAATAATTAAAGTATTTTCTTTAATAAACCCCGGTTTGAATACAATATTTTCGAAATTATCATCGCCTACATCTACGTTGATATCCTCAAAACAAATTCTCTGTTTGTACTCCGAGAAAACCTTGTCTACAATAATACAGGTTCTCTTTAAATCATTTATATAATCCAGAATCCTGATTGAAGGCCCGGAAGATATATTTGATATTACACAACAGTTTGAATTTATATTCAGGGCTGTGGCAATAGCCCTACTGAGAGAACGTAACCCGGTAGCATTAAAGGAACCTTCAACCTTGAAATTAGCCATCAGGCTTTCGCCGGGTAGGAGTTCTTTAATGTTCCATATTACAGTGTTATTATACACAGAAATATCCCCTGAAGGTATGGAAGGATCATGCATGGTATTAATTTCATCCAGTAAAATGTAATTTGTTATAATTATGTTTCTCAATACATCATTTGCCGTATTGGTAACCTTGAGGGTAAAATCCCATTCTTCCGACTTGCCCGGGAATCCTGCTAAGGGTTCATTCGATATAAAAATTTGTAGCAATATTTGTTCTTGTACCGGGTCTGTATCGGGTAAAACCACAATCCGGAAATCCTGTGAGGGATTTGAAAAAATTTTGTTGTTATTTAAATCTCCAACCGCCTGAGCAGTATTCAGGTCCCTAAATCCTTCAATATTGAACGAACCAGTTATATCTGCCGTGAGGACAGAAATTTCCGAACCTTCTAAAGTGTCGATTCTCCAGAGAATCTTGTTTCCAACTAAATCAGCAGTTCCATGGGATATGCTTATAAATTTAACATTTTCAATGTTTTCAACGGACAAATCATCTGTCATTATAATATTCGATACATTATCATTGCTAAAATTATGTAGTTTTATTTCTATCCTCCATTTGCCGGTTTTCCCCACATTTATTTCCGTGGGGCCGGAAACAATTGTTTTTATAATGTCAAGCCCTTTGCTTACATCTATGGGAATTCCCGAAACAATATTTGTTGTTACAATATCCGATGAATTGTTGCCGATTGAGAAACCTCTGCTAATGGGACGGATACCTTCATCCTTAAAAAAACCTTCTATCCTGAAGGTTGCGGTAGCTGACTGCCCGGCATCTATAACATCTATATTCCAGTTGATAATGTTACCTTCTATAATGATATTCCCGCCAGATGAAGACAAATTTTCTATGTTTAAAATAGAATCTAACAATATGGTGTCCGAGATAACAATGTTGCCGATCGGCATATTGCTTATATTACTTATTGTCAACACAAATTCCCAAACGGCTATATTGCCTGTGGAAACAGATGAAGGGCCTGAAACAATAGCCCTGTCTAGTCTTAAATAGGAATAAACAGTATTTTGGATATCAATATTCATGTCAGTAACAGGCCCGATAGATATGCTCCCCGAAGGCAACAGCCCCCTGGCCGTAGCGAAATTGAGTCCTGAAGGTTTTCCACATTTAAACGTAACAAAAGTAATAATAATGGGGGAATTCTTCAAAGGGACATCCTCAGTCTTGAGGGTGAGTAATCCCTCTTCAATTTCATAATTAACCTTTGGTTGTAGCACCCCATTGACAAATAAATTAAAATAAGAAACGCTGTTGGGATCAAGGATACCCCTATTTCCGTATTCTGTTAATTCGTCATCGTTTGTGTAGATTTTCTTTATACCATCGGACAATGCGTTATATTGATAAACATCTGCGTATAATATATCTTGCTCTCTGCTGAGGCAGATATCTTCGCAAAGCAAGGCATTTTGCCACTTTTCAGGACATTTTCTAATTGTTAGAATTTTGCTCTTCAAATAGGAAATGATTTTATAAAAACTGTTTC
>JAAZJW010000285.1 GCA_012800145.1 Clostridiales bacterium
CGAAGAATCTCGTTTTTAGGCCATTTGAGATCCTTCGCTTCGCTCAGGATGACATTTTTCACACAGTCTGACGGCCCCGTTGTGTCCTAACAAAGCAACACTATGAATATGCTTAGGGACTAGGGGACGGGAGTTCTTGTCCCATCAAATTCCATTTTTTCTATAGGCAGAGAATGATGAGATGGGAAAAAACTCCCACCCCCTTGTCCCGTGCCTTCCTTGGTGACAAAAGGGGACGTACCCAATTTGTCACTTATCTTCTTTATGTTCCCCAAATATCCATATGACAAATGTGACAAATTGGGTACGTCCCCTTTTGTCACTATGTTTTGCCTTTAACCGTTGTATTTATTCATTGCCGAAAGAACCCCGTCTGTGACTATGGTTTCACATGCCAGGGCGGCTTTTTCTATGGATTCGAGTATTATAGGTATTTCTTCTTTTGGAAATTTGCTCAGGACATAGTCCGATAAATCCTCGAATTGTGGTGCGCCGATGCCTATTCTGACCCTGGGGAACTCGTCCGTTTGTATCTGATATATAATGGATTTCATTCCTTTGTGACTTCCGGAACTCCCTTTTTCCCTTATCCTGATGGAACCTAGTTCTATGTCCACATCGTCATAAATCACAATAATGTTCTCAGTGCCTATTTTATAAAATTGGATTATATCCAAAAGGCTCTGTCCGCTCAGGTTCATAAATGTTTGAGGTTTTACCAGCATTATCTTTTTTTCACCGATGTGGCCTTCCCCATACAACGCTTTGTGTTTTAATTGTTTTACTTTTATATTGTTTCTTTTCGCCAACAGGTCTATTGTTTCAAATCCTACATTGTGTCTTGTGGCTTCATATTTTTTCCCCGGGTTTCCAAGCCCAACTATTATATGCATCTTTTTCACCTTCTATGTATTTCAGATTCCCAAGGGGGCGGTCTCTGTCCACCCACCTGCGGCACGAGAGGGCAGACAGAGTCGTCTGCCCCTACAACTGACTAACTGACCAACTGTCCAACAGACCAACAGACTAACTGTCCAACTGTCCAACAGACCAACTGACCAACTGACCAACCGACCCCTAACTAATCAAATAATTTGCTCACAGAAATATTTTTATAAATCCTTCGAATTGCTTCTGCAAATATTGGTGCCACAGACATGATTTTGATTTTGTCGATTTTTTTCTCTTCGGGCAGAAGTATAGTGTCTGTAACAACAAGTTCCTTGATTGCAGAATTCTGAATTCTCCTTATGGCAGGTCCTGAAAGCACAGGATGGGTGCAACAAGCATATACGTCTTTAGCACCTAATTCCTTCAGTGCATTGGCTCCCTGTACCATGGTCCCGGCGGTGTCGATTATATCATCAACTAAAATAACATTTTTATCCTTTATACATCCTATTACGTTCATTACTTCCGCTTCATTTGTATGCGGTCTTCTTTTATCAATTATGGCAATGGATGTGTCCAGTAAATTTGCAAAATTCCTCGCCCTTGTTACGCTACCTAAGTCGGGTGAAACCACTACTACATCTTCTACAGCCTTCTCCATAAAATATCTGGCCAGGATGGGAACACCCAGAAGGTGATCCACAGGAATATCAAAATATCCTTGAATTTGAGCAGCATGCAGGTCCATGGCTAAAATCCTGTCCGCACCGGCCGATGTCAATATATCCGCTACTAATTTTGCGGTAATGGGATCCCTGGCCTTGGCTTTCCGATCTTGACGTGCATAGCCATAATAGGGGATTACGGCCGTTACCCTTCCCGCAGAGGCTCTCTTGAACGCATCTATTAAAATCAACAATTCCATTAAGTTGTCATTTACCGGCGGGCTTGTGGGTTGAACAACGAAAACATCCTTGCCCCTTACACTCTCTTCAATATTTACGGAAATCTCCCCATCACTGAAAGTCGACACCTTCACTTTTCCCAGGGGTATACCTATTGCATCCGAAATATTACGTGCCAATACCAGGTTGGCATTGCCGGTAAATATTTTAACCTCGCTCATGCTCATTTTAAACTTTCCTCCTTGGTTATATAAAATTAGTCTATTCTTTCAATAATCCCTTTTTGTTTACCCAACCTTCCTTGTTTTCCTGGCGTGCTCTTGCTATCGCCAAGGCACCCCCGGGCACCTCCGAGGTAATAGTAGAACCGCAAGCTATATATCCGTTCTCCCTTATAACCACGGGAGCGACTAAATTTACATTACTACCTATAAAAGTGTTATCTTCTATTGTAGACCTGCTTTTGTTTTTGCCGTCATAATTAACAAAAACAACCCCGCAACCGATATTTACATTCCTGCCCACATCCGCATCTCCAACATAGGACAAATGAGAGGCCTTAGAATAATCATCTATTCTTGAATTTTTAACTTCTACAAAACCACCGATTTTAACGTATTTTCCCACATTACTGTTCGGGCGTAAATGGGCATAGGGTCCCACGGTTGTTCCTTCTCCCACATTGCTGCTGATAATTGTGGAACTTTGTACTTCCACCCCGTTGCCTATAGTACTGTTTTCTATGCGACTATTTTGTCCGATAATACAGTCCTCCCCAATTACTGTACTGCCTGTTAACATGGCTCCCGCATATATAACAGTATCCATACCTATTGTAACAGCTTTTTCTATATATGTGTGCGTAGGATTAATTATAGTTACACCATTTTCCATATGTTTTTTGGCTATCCTTTTCCTCATTATGGCTTCCACCTCCGCCAATTGTTCCCTGGAATTGACGGCCATAATTTCTTCATAGTCTTGAACCTTGTATAACCCCACTTTAAGGCCCATATCGCGAATAATCGGCAACACATCCGTTAGGTAATACTCGTTTTGGGAATTATTGTTTCTGAGTTTCGGGAGAGCATCCTTCAGGGCCCCGCCATCGAAACAATATATACCCGAGTTGATTTCTGTTATGGATTTTTCCCTTTCCGAAGCATCTTTTTCCTCCACTATTTTTTGCAATTGGTTCTCCGTATCCCTTATAATTCTTCCATAACCCTCAGGGTTCGGCAAATCTGCTGTGAGTACAGTAGCCTTGAAATTTCCTTTATCATGATAGTTAACCATGGTCCGCAAGGTTTTTTCCGTAATTAAGGGGGCATCCCCGTATAATACCAATACTGTATCTTCCTCATTGATATTATCGTACGCCATCATCACAGCATGACCTGTCCCCAGTTGTTTTTCTTGAAGTACAGTTTTTGTTTCCGAAGACAAGCTTCCCTTTATTTTTTCCGCTTCATAACCAACTACTACAATACATTCTTCTACATCAGAATTGTTTGCCGTATCTATAACATGTTTAAGCATGGTCTGTCCGCAAACCTTGTGGAGCACCTTCGGCAACCTTGATTTCATCCTCGTGCCTTCTCCCGCAGCCAAAACAATTGCTTTCAACCTCATGTCTATTTCACCCCAATATTTATATTAAGAAAACATTATATGTTTTCATTATACTCTCAATAATAGTTTATTACAT
This sequence comes from Clostridiales bacterium, assembly GCA_012800145.1. GTDB lineage: Bacteria > Bacillota > Clostridia > Peptostreptococcales > Natronincolaceae > JAAZJW01. The sequence continues at coordinate 3,505 of JAAZJW010000285.1, forward strand.
TTCATGCAAATAATGAACCCCCCTCGAACAATTGTTTAACGATGGTTCGACTATTGTTATAAGGCCGGTCTCCATGATTTTTGTATATTCCGGTACCCTAACCCCAAGTTTCCGGCTTTTCGTCTCCCACTTCTCACATCAGACTGTGTGAAAAATGTCATCCTGAGCGAAGCGAAGGATCTCAAATGGC
>JAAZJW010000286.1 GCA_012800145.1 Clostridiales bacterium
AGGTTTCTATGCTCATAACCGCTAAGTCCCCTTGCCCGTTCCGGGTTATAAATACGGGTTCACGGCTTTTATTACAAAACGCCGATATTTCATTATAGTTATTTCGTAAATCAGTGCTTGATCTGATGACCGGCATTGCAGTCACCTCCTTATATAATTTAACCTAAAGATATTATACATGAATTTCTTTAGAATATCAATATTGATTTTTCGCTGTTTATGTTAATCCGGGGTAATTAGGATGACAAGTAGGAGATTTTTAAAAAAGTTTTATAATGTTTTTCCTATGGTTTATGCCTGTCCAAATACTTTAATATTAGGGTATCCCCTCGCTTTTTCTACAATCGGGCCTTTTACCGCAAATACGGAAGAGAGGTTGCTTCCCCTAATTGCAAGCAAAAAATCGCCCTCTTTTATACCAAGGAAATCCATTGTTTCTCTTTTCTACGTTAGGGTCACCCTTACCGCGTACCGCAATATAGTTCATAATTGGTATTTCAACAATACTCGGTTTGTTTTTCGGCATATAGAACTCTTTATATCCTTTCTTATAATCAAAGGCCATTAGTATATCACCCTCAATCCTTTATTTCCGTCAGGTTCGAACCCTATCCGCTTTTCACCCATTAACCAGGCCATGTCATGCCTTATATAAAATCCAGGAACTATATTGATAATTCAGGTATACTCCCTTTGTTATTCACCGAGTGAAATGGTAAACTTTTTGAATGTCATAATTGTAAAAGTGGTAAACTAATTCACTATCACAGGTGGTAAACTAATTCAATGTCATATAATAAATTTTTAGTTGGTATTTATAAACTGGTAATATGCTTGTACTTTTATTTTTTCCTAAAATCGAACAACGGGCCAGGCCCAACGCCTATATTTTCTTTTCTATTGATTGGTTTGGTGTATTTCCTACCACTGGATCCGGATTTTTCGGGACTTTTATACTTTGCAAAATTAAATATGGGCACATGGTTGGTTTGACCCCTGTCATCAGCTTTTTCTTTTTCAATTTCTTCCTTAACACAATTATCATTAATTACAATCTGTCCATCCCCTGAAACTTCATATTTTTCAGTCTGTTCGTTATCTGTGGCACCATGTTCATCATCATCTGAAACATCCTGCCATTCTATACGAATTTGCTCTGCTTGTCTTTTTATTTCCTCTAATAATTCGCATTTTTCTGCCCCAGATTCATTAGCAGTTTCATATATATCCGTATAATTCGGTTTTATTTCATAGCTATCCAGTTCATTGAAAACCCATTCCATGGTTTCCTCAGGATCCCTGTAGAACTGGCTACCCCTAATGCGGACAAACCTCCATCCAAGCCTTTCTAATATAGCTTGTCTTTTCATATCATCAGCCAAATTATCTAACGTATGCCATCTGTCCCCGTCACATTCTATGGCAATACGTTTATCCCTATCTTCCACTACCATGTCTATTCTGTATGAACCTATCTTCCATTGGGAATAAACTTTGTATCCCTTGTTTTGCAGCCTATTGATAACTTCCCTCTCAAAATCTGATTCGGCCCGGTTTAACTGTTTTTTACGCTCACTGTCCGATGGATTCAGTGCATGTTTGATCAGTCTTAACCGTATATCTTCCGGTTTAAGGTCTATTTCCGGGTTTAATGAATAAACAACCCACATCTGGTCCTGTGCCCTGCTTGCAGCAACATTGTATCTTCTACGATACATATCATTTCGTCCGCTTTCACTGACCAGTCTTACCGGGCCCCCATCCTCCCTGGGGCCCTCAACAAGACTTAAAAAAACTATATCCCGTTCATCCCCCTGAAACTGGGCCGGATTTCCGCATTGAATTCTTCTATTTTCGTATTCACTTGGATCTAATTTTAATTGCAACAGTTTGTCGATTTCATAAGCCTGTTCTTGCCCTACCAGGGATATAACTCCTATAGTTTTCCTCTTGTATTCATCATTTTGAATACAAGCACAGACCAAAGAAGCTATATGCTCCGCCTCCACCCTGTTTATTTCCCCTGACTTATATCCTCCTGCCACCCTGTATGGTATCACAGCAGGTTTTACACTTACCCGTGAGGCATCCCTCAGTGGCTTTATTTTGCCGTTATAAGATAAATTATTGCTAAATTCAATTATTTCAGGTAAACATCTAAAATGTTCTGTTAACATTAATGGCCTGAACCCGGAGCTTTGTGCCATATCATATATCGAAGTCTTTTCATTATACAGATGATCAAGGGGTATACCCTGTAGATGTTGCTCAATAAGTGCATTCATTTCATGAGTTTTAATCCCCACCGGATTTGGGCTTACCTGTTCATCATCTCCCACAATGATAATTTTTTCGCCTAAGTATAACGCTGATAATGTCAATAAATCTGCTTGACTTGCCTCATCTATTATTACAACATCAAATTTATTTCTTTGGGGATCAAAATTTTCAGGTACCCTGTTAAGTGGCATAATCCACACCGGGATTGCTGTTTGACAACATGGCATTAATTCCCTCGCTTTTTTTAATAGTCTGGGAGCGTTTTTGCCGGTCCTTTTCCCCGCTTGTTTCATTGTCTGTCTCCAACCTTTGATAGCCTGGGTTTGTTCATCTGTAGTGTTTTTAATTTTATAGTACCAAGCCTTTTCATAGGCTAACTGCCTAGCATTTCTCATTAACATTTCATTTATTCTGTTTATTTCTCTTTGAATAGCATTTGGATCATAACTATTAATTCGGTTTATTTGATTATTTAATTGATTCCATTTCCATGCTGATTCAACATCTTTGGATACAATATTATTACCATGGATGCCTTCACGATTTTTTATGGCGTTTGCCCAATCAGGAGCAATATTTCCTAACTTCCCTAACAACCTTATCCGGTTACTATGTATATCTTTTTTATTATATAAATGTACTATCCTTTCATGGTAATCCCCGTACTTTTCTGTGTTTCCTTCCTCAATAGAATCAACAAATCCTTCCAAAGGTTCTCCTTTGGCTTTAAATTTTTTCATAAAATCTTTATAACTATTTAATTCGCCCCTTAATTCCCGGAGCTGAATAAAATAATAATTATATTCCAATTCCTTGATCAATATATTTTCAAATACGAAATCTATGGATTCTACAGGTTTATCCATATCTATGAAGCACAAATCATCAATTTTATCTGAATCTGTAACATATTCTTTTATTTTAGAAATATAGTAAGTCCACCTGTCTCCATACCAATTTAAAGCAGTTTGTACTTTTTGCATAAAATTTCTTAATTTTGTCTCTGCATCCTGTGATTCGAAATCTGCTTCTTTCGAAAAATCCCCCAACAGCCTTTTTACTTGTTTTATCAATTTGTCCTTATCTAACTCATAGTCTATAATAAGCCTTACATTTCTGTATTCCTCTATTGTTTCAATAGATTTGCTGTTGTTGGTTATTGAATTTTGCAGTCTTTTCCATTTGGGTCTTATTAAACTGGCTAGTTTATTAACA
>JAAZJW010000287.1 GCA_012800145.1 Clostridiales bacterium
GCATTATTGTAAAATATAGATCCTTCGCGGGTCAAGCTAATCCTGTTCGTCTCAGGATGACAAAAATGTGGGGCTTTCATAGCAATGACAAAAAGCGAGAAAAGTGCTTTTTCACACAGTCTGACGGTTCTTTTGTGTCGTTGGAGGGACACAACACAAGAAAAACCGTCCCCACTGTGTCCCGGTTGGTCAGAAATTAGTTGGTCCATTTACTCATAGCAGGCGGTCAAAGACCGTCCCTGCATCTATTTAGAAAACCACAGGAATGATAGAACCCGTGGTTTTTTTATGTTTGCCCTGTTATAAACGGGTGGCCGAGGACCGCCCTACATCTACCTGTAATGGGTAGACACATGGGTCCACCTCTGCACACATTATAAAGTCCGGCACGCCGGTAAACTGATATCCGGCTTCCGGAATGTCGTCCGGTGTACCGGCAAACCGATATCCGACTTCTAGACGGTAGAGGAAGCCCTACCGTATAGAGCAGGCGCCGTTATCGCATTCACAGATATTGCCGCCAATATTCAAACTTGTTTCCTGTTTTTCATATTTACTGATTAATGAAGAAATAAAGGGTTTCATTTCACTCTTTCTTCTGTTATATTCTTCTTCACTAATTGCTTCATAGGGCAATAATTGATAAAAATTATCGTCCAAGGCCAGGAATGAAAGGGCAACAACATCATCCCAATTTTGCCATATCCATTCTTCAACCATTTCCCACTCATGTTCCCTGACATGGACAGTGATGGAACAATTATGGTCCACATAATTTTCCATGAACAGCTTATAATTTTCCAATTGTTCTATTGCGGAAACATCATATTTGGTCTTTCCCGCAGGTGCCTTTACCGGAAATTCCACTACCTTAGTATCGCATGTATCCTCATCCTGTCCGATTTCAGGAAAGACGGGATATCCCAGATCTTCACACACCTTTGCCAGGGGATCGTCGGAGCTGATTCTTATCCTCCTTATATAATAGGGTGCATGTGAGTAATGAACACCGCTGGACACAGTAGGCAGTTGGCTCAGTGTTCCTTCAGGCTTTACGGTAGTTACCAACAAGGGAACATTTTGTCCGATTTCTTTGGCATATGAATCTACCTCTTCCCGTGCCGTTTTTCTTAACATACTCAGCACATTGGCCTCTTCTTCCCTAGTCATGCCGGTAGCATTAACCATATCCTGCCACCCGGTCAGGGAACAACCGACCAGTTTGTCCCTTTGCTGTATCTTATCCCAATTATGTAGTTCAAGCTCCACACAAGTCATCCTGTACCCTGCTCTGACAGACAATTTTTGGGCCTCCAGAAGGCTGTTTATATCCAATGTTCCGTCTTCCTTCACAAATGCTAATACATTAATCGTGGTCAGGTTGCACAAACCCCGCGAATCCAGCAATACTTCCCCGCAAGGGTTCACACCCTGCACGTTAGGCCTTCTTTTTGATGCGGCCTCCGCATTGATCCATCCCGGCTCCCCGGAATAGCGCATCTGTTGTATTTGCCAGTGCAGTTTTTCACGACTCGGTTTTTCCGTATAGTATATTGAATTATTGCTCATCTGCCTATGTATAATACTTTGGTCGACTATCCATTGGCCGTCAATTTGGTTATATAATTTAGACTTAGCTTCTATACATTCTCTATCATCGGGATCAATCAGAATCATCTCGGCCGTACGCCTGACTCCGCCCACAACAACATTTTCTCCGATAATGTTGGCAATGTCCAAACAGTGGATAGGCCTCAGTTTTATCCTTCCCGAACCGTTCACATCTTTATTGTTTTTAATTATCCTATTTATTTTATGAAACATATTTTTTAGGCTTGTATGCCCACTGGCTGTCCCGCCAAAGGTTTTCAGCCTTTCCCCTTTAGGTCTGACATGATCATAATCCACAATAATTGTTTTGATATTTCTGAATTCATTGCTGTACAACAATCTGAAGAAAAAATCTAGTGACTGTACCCAGCCTTCTTTACTATCCCCCACCGTAATCTTGACCGTGTTATTATGCGTAAAAAGCAGACTGGTGTTATCCTCCCTTGCATCATGGGGCATAGGTGTGTAATCTTTATGTATAATTTCATAATCAGTTCTCAGCCTTGGGAGATTTTCCACATCATCTTTTAAGACCCTGGCCCCTACTCCTGAGCCGATCATCAACAAATAAAAAAGCTCCCTGAATGCCTCAAAACTGTCTATAACCAGAAAAGAACAATTATAATTAGCCATGGGATGGTTTTCGGTAACAGCCGTTCCTCCCACCCAGAATGTCCTGCCTGACAGGAATTGTTTGAGATTATAAACATTATCAAACAGTTTTTCCGCCTCTTCCCTTCTTGTAGGCACCAAACTGCAATTATATTCAACCGCCCTCCTGACAGTTTCCCACCAAAATTCCCTTCTTCTCTGGTCGGGTAACCACCTGGAATATGTGCGATAATACACAAAATTGCCCAATTGCTTTAGAGGTGATAACTGGTGCTTATATTTACTGATAAAACTATCGGTTAACAGGGCCTTAGCATTTTTTTCAGTTATATCTCTTACTTTAGCCCTTTCATTCCTA
>JAAZJW010000288.1 GCA_012800145.1 Clostridiales bacterium
ATACGTGTTACCCACACCACGATAAACGAAAGCATTATTGTAAAATATAGATCCTTCGCGGGTCAAGCTAATCCTGTTCGTCTCAGGATGACAAAAATGTGGGGCTTTCATAGCAATGACAAAAAGTGAGAAAAGTGCTTTTTCACACAGTCTGGCGTATCTGTGTATAAATTGACAAATGTTAAAGCATATTATAGATACACCGCATTTGTGAATCAAAATGTAGATGGCATTATCAATGTTAATTTTTATTGTTGATTAGGCAAAACAAAGATGATACTATTATAGGAGTTTAAATATTTTTTGAGGAGGTGTAGCAAATGGCCAGAATTACAAAAGATATGACTGTTATGGATGTTTTAAGACTAGACGAAGGAACCGCATCTGTTTTTAGAAGTTTCGGCCTTCATTGTCTAGGCTGACCCGGTGCTACAATGGAGAGTCTGGAAGACGCCAGCAGAGTACATGGTATAAATGTTGATGATTTATTAGAAGGACTTAACGAATTTTTTGAATCAAATAGTTAGTAAGGGCGAGCTTCGCTCGCCCTTACTTATATAATTCTCTCCCATCTCAGATCCCTGCCGAAAAAGTGAAGTGCGGTAAATTTTGAAAAAAGACGTGAAAAAATACGGTCATCATAACGGTCCATTATCTCCTTAGGAGAAAGATTTGTGGATATTATTGTTTTTTTACCCGATAGGAGTCTACTGTTAATGATATTAAAAAGTTCGCTGTTTGTAAATGTGTTTGTCATTTCGGTGCCGAGATCATCTATGATTAATAAATCCGTTTCAAATAAAAGATTATATTTTTCTCTGTTATCACTATTTTTAAATCTTATCTCTTCTAATATTTCCAAAAGTTTAAAAGCGGTTTGATAGATGACGATTTTTTCCCTATCTAATAGGGATTTTGCTATGCAATTGGCCAAAAAAGTTTTTCCCGTGCCTGTTTCCCCATAAAACAGCAGGTTGTCCTTACTGTTCTCATCGAAATTAAAAACAAATCCTTCACACACGTTAAGTATATTCATCATATTTTGTTTGGGTGTAAGTGGCTGGCCATCAAAGGGCTCATCAGAAAAAATATCTAAATTAAAAGATTGAAAATTTTCCTTTTCTAATATATTTGATAAATTTGACATACTGTAACCCTTGGTAATGAGCTGTTGTTTGAAACATCCACACTTTTGGCCATTAGGCAAAAAGCCCGTATCATTGCAATTTACACAGGAAAAATCATATTCTAAATATTGTAATGGGATATTGTTTTCAGTCAATAAAATAGCACGCTCTTGTTTTAGCCGGTCAAGTTTTTGTTCAAGATTTTCTATGGCCTTTTCCGGATCATCCACGCCTTGTATCAGCATTCTGGAAATTGTTAAACCTGTTTTTTGAAGTTTTTCATCGATTTCACGTATTTTAGGCACCTTGTCGTATACCTCTTGTAACCTATCTTCCCTCTGTCTTCTAGCCCTGTTTCTTTTCTCTTCATAATCCCTTAATATTTCATGTGTAAATGATTGCATCATGTGATACCATCCCCTAGTTATTTAATCTTCTTTTCTGATTTTCCAATACAAGCTGTTCTAATTCCTCGGCTGTATATTTATCGCCACGGCTTTTGGCCAGGTGGAACTTAGTCTTTATTTTGGGCGCAGCTTGAGTTTTTCTATATCCTGTATTGCTCTTTGGTTTTGCATCCAGCTTTTCAATATCCTCTACCTTTTTAATTCCCTTTTCATGCCAATCTTTTAGTATGCCATTAATATAGTTAATATTGGGGTTTGAGGTTTTGGTAGAATTTTTACAGGCTTCCAAAACTATATCAATATCGAAATTAAATTTGTCTATCCAAATATCCATAGTTTCCATCGCGGCCTCCGAAGGCTGAGAAGGAAAGCCCAGAGCTTTATATACCCTACTATAAAATCCGTATCTGTCTCCTTGTTCCATAAGGTATTGCTGTAAATCCTCCACAGTAAGTATGCCCTGATCATACCATGTTCTGACAACACCGAGGGAAAAGCCCAGAATATGCCTCACATTTTTTTGTTTTTTAGAATAACTGAAAGCTTCCGTTATCAAGGAGGGATCTATGTTGTATTTATAGAGTGATTCGACAATTTTAAGTTTTTCGTTGGGGACTAATTCTCTGGCAATAATTTTATTTATTTCTACGAACATATCCCTGATTTCCGGAACCTTGTTAGCTTCCACCAAATCCGTGGGGGATAAAGCATGGGAACCCGGTTGGTCCTTCTCGACAGCACCTTTCTGTGGAGCACTATATATGAGTTTATAATTGTTGTCGATATACAGCTGTTTCAGGTTTACAAATTCTACACTGTAATTGTCCTCATCCCCGTTTTCCGATCTATGCTTTATTATGATGTTTTTATCCTCCCAAAAATCCCAGGCATCCAGCACATCAGACAAGGGGACATTCAGATGCCTTGCAATAGATGCATTATTCACGCTCATGTTAGGTTCATGGTTCAGAGCATATTTATAACCCAGTAGATATACCTGCACGAAGGTTCCGTTTGCCATAGGCATATAAACATCTATAAAGATATTTTCAACCGGCGTATCCCCCAAGTCAATAGAGGTACTTCCTTTAATAAAAGACATAAACATCACTCCATTTTTATTATAGCCTTTTTATAATTATACCATATAACTCGTTTTACTGTTTCTAACCTCCAAACAGAAATTGTGGAATAAATTAAAACTTTTGAAATAAAATTTTAGTAATATGTCAAATAACTAGGGAGGTAACCTAAATGAGGTTTAGTAAGGCGACTATCAGAAAATTGCACATATTGGCCATTATGTTGATAACGTTTACGGTATCGGTATCCATACATTATGTATTAGACACGGGGCAGACACAAAAAGTGTTCAGCACTTTCACAAAATCAGAACCGAGTTCCCGATATATAATTAATGCTACATTTGACGAACAAAATATGTTGTTAGAAGCAAAGCAGCGTGTGCGTTATAAAAACACGACGGATCAGCCCATAGAGGACTTGTATTTTCATCTTTATGCTAATGCTTTTAAAGATATAGATACTACTCCCTTTGAAATCGATGATATGGCGAAAGCATACCCCAACGGTTTTAGCAAGGGATGGATTGAGCTTACCGGTGTAAAAAGAGGGACCAAAAAGCTGGATTATAAGATTATGGGTGAAGGGAATACGAATTTGAGGGTTACCCCTAAAAAGCCTATAGAACCGGGAATGTCAATTGAGTTAACCATGAAGTTCAAAGTCAAACTCCCTAATTGCATAGGAAGAATGGGCTACGGGGAAAACACTGTAAATCTGGCAAATTGGTACCCGATACTTTCGGTACTCGATGAAAATGGGTGGAATTTAGACCCCTATTATAGTATAGGAGACCCGTTTTATAGCGATGTATCAGAATATAAGGTAAAAATATCTATCCCGGAACAGTATAAAATAGCTACAACGGGGAATATCATAAAGGAGAGTATCAATAAGGACGGAAAAACCTATAAAATAGAGGCTAATAATGTAAGGGACTTTGCCATTGTTTTAAGTAAAAAGTTTCGTATGAATAACAAAAGTACGGATGGTATAGAGGTAATTTCGTATACAATCGGTGAATCCAAAAAGGACATAGCCTTAAGCTACGGAGTCGATGCCCTTCAAATATTTAATAGATTATTCGGCAAATATCCCTATAAGCAGTTGTCTGTGGTGGCCAGTGATTTTTTCATAGGTGGGATGGAATACCCGAACTTGGTTATGATCGGACAACAGCTTTATGAAATTGATGTAGATTTTCCGTTAGAATACGTAATCGCCCATGAAATTGCACATCAATGGTGGTATGGAATAGTCGGTAACAATGCAATAAAGGAACCCTGGCTTGATGAAGCTCTTACGGAATTTTCTACCCTTATGTATTTTGAAGAAAAATATGGCGGACATATTAAAGAACAAGTATATGAGAGAATGATAGAAGACCAATATGAAGATATTTTAGGTTGGAGGTTCAGAAAAAAAGGAGGGATATTGAAAGGTCTGGATGAATTTGATGACCAGCGACAATATAGCAGTATCGTGTATGGCAAGGGTGCTATGTTCATGAGGTTGCTCAGGAGGGAGATGGGGGATGAGGCCTTTATAAAAGCCCTGAGGGAATATTTTGATACCTATAAATTTAAAAATGCATCTACAAAGGACTTCTATAATATATTACAAAAAAACACGGAAAGGGATCTGAAAAAGGAATTTTCTAGGTGGTTAGGTCTTGAAATTGAATAATATTTATAATAAAGGGGCAGACTAAAAATCATTTAATATTATAGACATAAAACGATGTTTTATGATATAATAGGCGATGTGATTATTACAAAAAGGTTACAGAATTCTTAAGTAACCCTTAAGAAGATAAAACCAAATTATGTCTGGACACATCAGACTGTGTGAAAAATGTCATCCTGAGCGAAGCGAAGGATCTCAAATGGCCTA
>JAAZJW010000289.1 GCA_012800145.1 Clostridiales bacterium
GGATTCGAACCCCCGGCACACGGTTTAGGAAACCGTTGCTCTATCCTACTGAGCTACAGGTGCACAATAAAAAATTTTTGTTCGTACAAGAATAATTCTAACACGTTTTTGACTAAATATCAATTGTTAAAAATTTGGGATGGATAGTCATTGGGGACAGGTTCCCGTGGCCACTGACCATCATGATCACCCAATGACCATCCTAAAACAATTACTTCTGCCGTTTACTGATAAGGTCTACCCCGCCCATATAGTCCCTCAATGCCTCAGGAACGATAACGTTGCCTTCTTTATCTTGATAATTTTCTAATATGGCGGCAACAGTTCTGCCTACTGCAAGTCCTGACCCGTTGAGTGTATGAACAAATTTTACTTTGCCTTTTTCTTTTGGCCTATACCGGATATTTGCCCTTCTCGCTTGAAAATCTTCGAAATTACTGCAGGATGAAATTTCAACATATCCGTTATAGCTAGGCATCCATACTTCCAGGTCGTACTTAAATGCTGCGGTAAAACCTAAATCCCAGGTACATATTTTTACCACCCTGTATGGCAGTTTCAATATTTGCAATACTTCCTCCGCATCATTTGTCAGTTTTTCAAGTTCGTCATATGAATCCTCGGGTTTAACAAATTTAACAAGCTCTACCTTATTAAATTGGTGCTGTCTTATCAATCCTCTGGTATCCCTTCCGGCAGCCCCCGCTTCAGAACGAAAACACGGGGTGTACGCAGCATAGCTGAGCGGCAAATCCTCTTCGGGAATAATATCATCCCTATGAATATTGGTGACGGGCACCTCGGCCGTAGGTACCAAAAAATAATCTTTTTGCGGTATTTTAAACGCATCTTCCTCGAATTTTGGCAACTGACCGGTACCTATCATACTATTTCTATTTACCATAAATGGGGGTAATATTTCAATATACCCATGTTTTTCAGTGTGCAAATTCAGCATAAAGTTAATTAATGTTCTTTCCAGCTTTGCACCCAACCCCTTATATAATGCAAATCTTGCCCCTGTTATTTTCGATGCAGTCTCAAAATTGATAATATCCAAATCCGTAGCTATATCCCAATGTGGTTTCGGTTCAAAATCAAATTCTGTGGGCTTTGACCACTTTCTCACTTCAACATTACATTCCTCTGTATCTCCTTGTGGCACGTCGGGATGAGGCACATTGGGTATTCTGAGCAGCACGTACTCCAACCTGTTTTCTACCTCTTTTGTTTGTTCATCCAAACCTTTTATTGTCGTTGACAGGTCTTTCATTTTTACCATTATTTTTGAAACATCTTTTCCTTCTTTTTTTAACTTGGGGATTTCTTTGGATACCGTATTTTGTTCATTTTTCATTTGCTCTACTTCTTGGAGAAGGTCTCTCCTCTTTTTATCTAATTCAACAACCTCGTCCAAGTTGAAATCCTTTTCCCCTCTTTTAGCCATAGCTGTTTTTACCTCATCTAAGTTGGCTCTGATTCTTTTTATGTCTAGCATTGCGCTATGCCTCCTTCATAAATTTATGACCTGAAACACCTAAACCTACATTAGACCTGTCCATCTTTTTTGCTCATACAAATAAATAAAAGCCCTTCTCCCCCCAAAATAAAAGGGACGAAAGACCTTAATCCGCGTTGCCACCCTAATTGATTAGTTTTACTAATCCACCTTAAAGCATTATAACGAATGCCACCCGTTTCCGCCTAATCGATTATTTTCAGCAGATCACTCAGGGACGGATTCAACAAACCGCCTTATCGGTTCTCACCAACCACCGATTCTCTTAATAGGCTGTATGTTTACTATCTCCCTTCATCACTTTATAAACATGTTGAAATTTTAAATTTATATATATTATATA
>JAAZJW010000290.1 GCA_012800145.1 Clostridiales bacterium
ACCACGACCTGAACCAATACCAAGACCTGAACCAAAACCGACACCACGACCTGAACCGGGTACTGTTCCAGATACCGGTGAAATTTCTAACGGAAGACATTCTCTGACTTCGGAAGAAATTCAAATGGTTGATTATGTAAACAAAGCAAGACAAGATGCCGGACTGAAACCGTTGCAAATAGATGCCGATTTGGCCCACGTAGCCAGGCTTAAGTCCCAAGACATGTATGATAATAACTATTTTTCTCATGATTCCCCCACATATGGGTCCCCATTTGATATGATGACTAAATTTGGTATCAAATATAGCGGCGCGGCAGAGAATATAGCAAAAAATAGCAGTGTTTTTGCAGCCCATAATGCATTTATGAGGTCCCAGGGCCATAAGGATAATATCCTAAACCCCATGTACACACATATCGGTGTAGGCATTCACAAAGGGTATTACACCCAAATGTTTATCAAAAAATAATACATACGTTTTTAACAAAAGCTACCGCAATGGTAGCTTTTCCTGTTCCTATTTATATGTTTATTCATCCTCCCCATCAGGTTCCCATGGTGCACAAGATTGCGCTGGAAAAAAGTCCGGAAATTCCGCACATTCAAAATCATCGCATATTTGATCAGGTTGAAATTTTTCACACTCAGGTGGAGCAGGGCAAAATCCATATTCCGGAACAAGCAATTGTACTTTACCAACTACCTTTGTAATCATAAATACCCCAATAGTAAATATCAGAACCCCACGGTCAGGTACCGGTTCAGTCAGTGATTCGGATAATGTTTCCACTACAATTTTAAATGTAAATTCATCCCTTGCTTCCGGTAAATATAAAATTATATCTTTTTGAATTAAAGGCAATTCTCCTGAGATGCTTTCAACAGTTCCTGTTGCTGTATTTTTAATTCTTACCGTAAACGTAATTTTAACCTTAAATCTTACCCTTTTAAAGTACGGTCCATAGGATGTGTCTGTAACCACCAGTGTTCCCCTGACAATCTCTCCCGGATTAAATACTATATCTAAAAACTCAAAATTTGGCACGCAGCCATGTGGAACCCTGACCTTTACGTCTTCAAAACATTCTCTCTGTTGACACTGAAAATATACCTTGTCAACTATTATACACGCGGTTTTAAATTTTGTGCCACTACTGCACGGGCCATCCTTCGGACTCAAATCAGGATTTGATGACATAGGTTTCCCCCCTTATTTTATTTTTAATTCATAATCCATTAATAAACCTGCTCGTAATATCATAATATGGAATAGGTTTATATTTGTGATTAATTATAAAATTCTTTTTGAGGGATGTGAATTATATGCAATTAACAGCACCCCAACAGTGTCTAATAAGGTTAAATCAAAATTTAGTATGTCATCTTTTTCTACATGATGATAGGTCCCTGCGCTATAATACCTACAGTGATAATAACACCCTGCTTGACAGCAATGAATTGCTTTCCGATGTTATAAATTTCTCAGTAACCCTGGACAATCGTGAAAGAATTCATTTGGTTTGTATCACTACAAAGGGGGAGTTACAACACTATATAAATGAAAACAATAACTGGAATTACAGGACTATTCTGAGGTTTGATGTCAAATCAAATATATATAAATATTTAACTTTATATGTAGATGATGAATGTGCACACCTTCTCTATGTAAAAACAAATTTACTGACCCAAACCCTATCCAGTATTGAACACATGTACTGGAATGGGAAAAACGTAAATAGAATTGTGGTAAGCAATTATGTCCATGGTAAATATACCAATCCCCTACAGGTTTCTTTAGATAACTCGGGTAACTTTCATATAGTATACAAGGCATTTTATAAGAATAACCATCAACTGTATTATAATAAATTTGATATACTGACAAAAATATGGGCAATAAATAAACTGGCAAGCAATTTACAGGAGGAACATTCACACCCCTATTTATTTATAGATAGAAAACAAAATCTGCATCTGGTTTGGTGTACAATAGAGCAAGATAATTTTATTTTAAAATATAAGAAAAAACACAATATAATCGATATGAAACCAAAATGGTCTAATGTGCAGACATTACTCGATAAAAATTCAAATTACCTTTCCCCCATACTAATTCAGGAATCTGACACCCTAAAAATTTACTGTAAACAAAATGATAAAATTATAGAAATTATATCGGACAATTTTGGTGATTCTTGGACAAATTCAATGGATAAGGAACCTCTCACCATAGAAAAACCCGAAATTATCCGGTATTTTAGTAATCCACAAACAATTGACAATACATATTTGGCCAAACACGTTTACGGCAACATCGGAAATACAATACAAATTATTGGCATAAATCTATTTGATAACAAAAAAGAAAGCCAACTCCCACCAATACAGTCAACCCCGGATCAAAAACAAGATTCCCCGGTTGAAACTGATAAAGAAAATAATACCAGTGAAGAATTCGAGACCGATGAAGGGGATGATACTGAAAAATCCGATGATGTAATAGATAAGTTGATTTCTGATTACAGTGTTTTGGAAAAACAGTTCTTTGAGCTGAGGGAGAAAAACCAAAAGCTTATGGAACTTATCAATAATTATGAAACTGATTTGGAACTTTTAGAAAAGGAAATAGCATACTGTAAAAAACAGATGTTAATTCTTCAAGAAAAATTTGATAAAATGGCTTCAAATGATGGTGTGTTTCAGCGCTTTATTAACTTTTTTAGATAGGTTAATTTAATACATGTAGTAACTTATCTTTAAAACCGATCAGACAATACTCTGAAAATAAAAAAACAGTCTTTTCCTCATATCCTGAGTAATAGACTGTTTTTGAAATTATATACTATTTTGTACAACAAAGCTTGTTTTTGTGCCTTGCCAAGATGACAAACGAAACGTCAGACTGTGTGAAAATTGTCATCCTGAGCGAAGCGAAGGATCTCAAATGGCCTA
>JAAZJW010000291.1 GCA_012800145.1 Clostridiales bacterium
ATATCAGGGCCCCCTCCATGCACTATTATCGGGTTCATACCGACAAACTTCATAAGTACTATGTCTTTAATAACACCACATTTTAATTCCTCGTTTATCATGGCGTGGCCACCATATTTTATTACAACTATTTCATTATAAAACGATTTAATATAGGGTAAACTTTCTATCAATACGTTTGCCTTTTTACATGGCGACAAATTCATATTTTCCCTCCTAGGATCTATAAGATATATTGATTTTTATATAATCATACGATAAATCGCAACCCCATCCTATAGTTTTTTCACTGCCATTTTTTAGGTCAACAATTATCTTCAGGTCCTTTTCTTTTAGAATTTGGCTTATATATTGCTCATCAAAACCGGTTCCTCCTCCATCTTCTATAATTTTTACCATATCCCCCTCTTTGCCCAGAAAAACTTCAATTTCATTTATATCAAAATCCGCTCCTGAATAGCCTATACTACATATGATCCTCCCCCAATTGGCATCCTCACCGAAAAAGGCGGATTTCACCAAGTTGGAATTCAGAATACTTTTTGCCACCTTTTTTGCATCCACGAGAGATTTTGCATTTATTACTTCAACTTCTATAAGTTTAGTAGCTCCTTCACCATCACGTACTATGGATTTGGCTAAATATTTGTTTACATAATAAAAGGCTTCTGTAAATTTTTCCACCTCAGGATGTTTTTCATTAATAACCATATTTCCCGCTATGCCGTTTGCCATTACACTGGCCATATCATTGGTACTCGTATCCCCGTCAACAGTAATCATATTATAGGTTTTATCTGTTACTCTGTTTAATAGTTTCTGCAAAAATTCCCTTTCTATATTAGCATCTGTTGTAACAAAGGCCAACATGGTAGCCATATTCGGTTCTATCATACCGGAACCCTTTGCAATCCCCCCTATTGTAACCTGTCTTCCGTCTATTTCTACCGATACAGCTATATTTTTAATATATGTATCAGTGGTAAGAATCGCTTCAGCAGCTGATCGTCCCCCTTCATAACTTAGATTGCGGGACACCTTTTTAATACCATTTAATATAGTTTCCATGGGCAACGGGACACCTATCACACCTGTAGAAGCCACCAGAACATTCCCGGGGGATATGTTCAACTCTTCAGCTGTTGCTTCCGCCATTGCTAAAGCGTTTTCATAACCTTTTTGTCCGGTACAAGCATTGGCATTGTTACTATTTATAATAATTGCTTGAATTTCAGCATTAGTAATATTCTCTTTACACAATAATATGGGGGCCGCACATGCTTTATTTGTGGTAAAAACCCCGGCCCCTTTTGCCGGAACATCGCTTACAATTAGAGCCATATCTTTCTTGTCTCTTTTAAGCCCTATATTTAAACCGCTTGCTTTAAACCCCTTAGGTGAGGTAACGTCCCCATCGAAAATTTTGAAATTGTCCATATTCTCCTTCCCCCTGTGCTGAATATTTTGAATGCAGATCCTTCATGGATCAAACCTTATGACCTGACCCAGTTTGCAAGGCAAACTGTTGGTAGGTCAAACGCAACATTCGTTTCACTCATTTCTCCATTTACTTCGTTCACCACGCTGTCCGTTTTGTCAGCAACTCGCTTCGCTTGTTGGACAAAAAGGCAAAGAACATCAAATTTGCACGACCAAAGGAAGTAAGCAAATTTGCAATGTTCGACTGCACATACTGTCTGCCTCAGGATGACAAAAATGTGAGATTTTCATAGCAATGAAGAGCCATGTCGTCCTGACCCGATGAAGCAATCATTTTAAGGCCATATGGGTGGCTGTTGCAGCCCTTCGCCAACATCAAAACCAAACATTAGGTTCATATTTTGTATGGCTTGGCCTGCAGCCCCTTTAACCAGGTTATCTATGGCACTCACTATGATAATAGTTCCCGTTCTTTCATCTATCCTAAAACCTATATCACAATAATTGGAACCATAAACCGCTTTTGTCTGCGGGTATTCTCCTTCCTTCATTATCCTTACAAACTGTTGATCATTATAATAATATTCAAGTGTATCCCTGATATCCTTTGTTCTTACACCCTTATTATTCATTGTATAAATGGTGCTTAAAATTCCGCGTGTCATGGGAGCAAGATGGGGTGTAAATTGTGCCATAACCCTTTTTCCGGCTGCTATGGATAATTCCTGCTCAATTTCCGATGTGTGTCTGTGGGTACCTATACCATAGGCCCTGAAGTTTTCATTGCATTGTGAAAATAAATTTGCATCCCTGACAGACCTGCCTGCACCCGAAACACCGGATTTTGAATCTATTATTATAATGTCATTATCAATAAGTTTTTCTTTTAATAGAGGATATAATGGTAGGAGGGCACTGGTGGGGTAACAACCCGGATTTGCAACAAGCTGGGTTTTACTAATTTCAGCACTATATATTTCGCTCAAGCCGTATACAGCTTCATCTAATATGTCTTCCGCTTCATGTTTTGTATCGTACCACTGCTCATAGGTATCGACATTTTTTAGTCTGAAATCCGCCGAAAGGTCTATAACCTTTTTGCCCTTCCCCAGTATTTCCTTTACAGGTTGTTGACTCAGCCCGTGTGGGAGGGCGGTAAAAAACACATCTATATCATCTAAATTTTCATCTAAATTTATCGAAACGCATTTATCATCTATTATACCTTTTAAATTAGGGTAAATTTTACTATATTCCATAGAAGCATAACTCCTGGAATCTAAAAAACCTATTTCCAGTTTTTTATGTTGGGAGACCAGCCTTACTAGTTCCCCCCCTGCATATCCTGTTGCTCCTATAATACCTACCTTAACCATGTTTTCACCCTCTTTTTTTATTTCCAAGTGGACGATTGAAATCGCCCCTATAGCCTATTATCCATGGGCGACTAAAAATCGCCTCATTTGTTCTCATAATTATACATTATAATTAATAATTATGCAACGATCTTTTTGTTTTTTCATAAAAAAACGGACCTTTGAAGAATTCATCCCCAGTAAAACCGGTAGAATTCTTCATAGGTCAGGTTTGCTCCGTTTTCCTCTGAATCTGTAGATGTTATCACACCACGATAAACAAAAGCATTATTCTAAATATAGATCCTTCACCGGTCAAACTTATACTGTCCGTTTCAGGATGACAAAAATGGGGGCTTTCATAGCAATGACAAAAATTTGGGATTTTCATACCAATAACGAAAATATGAGGTTTTTATTATCCTTCTTTCAGTCTGATCAATAATTCTCCTACCTTTACCTGTTGTGCTTCTCTTACCAATATGCTATCTACTATGCCGTCTACGGGAGCTGTAATGTTAGTTTCCATTTTCATGGCTTCAAGTAAAACAATACTCTGATTTTTGTCTACTTTTTCACCTTCTCTTACTAAAATTTTGACTACCGTTCCCGGAATGGTAGCACCTATCTCAAATTTATTTTCCGGGTCTGCCATTTGAGTGAATGTTTGTTCACCGATTCCAATGGATTTGCTTGCCTTATCGAATATTTTCACTTCTCTGCGATTTCCATTGACTTCGAATACCACAGTTCTGTTCCCTTCATTATCCAGCTTACCAATCTCCTGCAATTTAACAATTAAAGCCTTGCCCTCTGCAATCTCTACCTCACAAGTTTCACCTTCGTACAAACCATGGAAAAATACATCGCTTCCCATTCTGCTCAAGTCTCCATATTCGTTAATAAAATCTAAATATCCTTCATATGTCTTTGGATAAAGCGCATATGATAATAGGTTTTTTCGATTTGGATCCATGTTATATTTTTCTTTCAAATGTTTTGCAATAGCGTCAAAATCCTCAGGTTCTAATAGCTCACCGGGTCTTACTTCTATAGGGGTTTCGCCTTTTAAAACTATATCCTGTAATTTTTTAGGAAAACCACCACTCGGCTGCCCCAACATACCTTTAAAATAATATACAACGGATTCCGGAAAGGTCATATCTTTTGCCTTTTCGTATATATTTTCGGGATTCAAATCGTTTTGCACCATAAAGATAGCTAAATCCCCCACTGTTTTGGATGATGGTGTAACTTTTATGATATCGCCCAGCATTTCATTAACTGTTTTATACATTTCCTTAACCTCATCAAACCTATGACCCAGACCAAAACTGTCTACCTGTGGTTTTAAATTAGAATACTGTCCACCGGGAATTTCATATTTATAAATTTCTGCTGTTGCAGATTTTAAATCAGATTCAAATTGTTCAAAAATCGGCCTTACAGCACTCCAATAATGAGAAAGTTTTTGTAAATCATCTATATTCATTTTAGTGTCCCTTGAAGTGTTCTCCAAAGCCGCAACAACCGAATTTAAGCATGGTTGGCTGGTAAGTCCTGACATACTGCTGATAGCAACATCTGCAATATCTACTCCCGCATCTACCGCCATCAGCACGGTAGCAACACCGTTGCCTGTAGTATCATGGGTATGAAGATGTATAGGAATAGAAATTTCGTCTTTTAATGCTTTAATCAGTTTTTGTGAAGCATAAGGCTTCAGGAGAGCAGACATATCCTTTACGCCTAATATGTGCGCACCTGTTTTCTCGATTTCTTTAGCCATATCCACATAGTATTTCAAGGTGTATTTGTCTCTTTTTGTGTCCAAGATATCACCGGTGTAACACATACATACTTCCGCAACTTTACCGGTTTTTAATACTTCATCAATGGCTATCTCCATACCTTTTAACCAATTCAAAGAATCGAAAATCCTGAATACATCTATGCCGGTTTCCGCGGATTCACGAATAAACTCCCTTATAACATTATCGGGATAATTTTTGTAACCTACCGCATTGCTACTTCTCAAAAGCATTTGAAACAAGATGTTAGGTATTCTCTCACGCAATATTTCTATACGTTCCCAGGGGGATTCTCCCAGAAAACTATAGGATGCGTCAAAGGTAGCTCCGCCCCACATTTCTAAGGAAAAGAAATCTCCTGCTAAAACAGAGGTGGCCCTGGATATCTTTGCCATATCTATGGTTCTCAGTCTTGTTGCCATCAAAGATTGATGGGCATCCCTCATGGTAGTATCGGTCAATAATAGTTTATCCTGATTTTGAATCCACTTCACCAATCCTTCGGGGCCCTCATTGTCCAATATCTGTTTTGTCCCGTATTGGTTTTTAGGTCTTACTACATATGGAACTACAGGTATATCAAATTCCTTTTTTATTCCCTTTGTTTCATTGACCACCTTTTCCCCAATATATTTAAGCAATTTTAATTCCCTGTCACTTCGGGGTTTAATATCGAAAAGTTCGGGATTGTTTTCTATAAAGCCCGTATTGGATTCTCCTCGTCTG
The DNA here is from genome assembly GCA_012800145.1 of Clostridiales bacterium. Lineage (GTDB taxonomy): Bacteria > Bacillota > Clostridia > Peptostreptococcales > Natronincolaceae > JAAZJW01. The sequence goes on from JAAZJW010000291.1 coordinate 5,333, forward strand.
AAAGTTTCATGGTTTAATACATTGACCAAAAATCCGATATTGGTTTTAACCCCGCTAATTTTGGACTCTGTCAGAGAACGAATAGATTTCCTGATAGCATCCTCAAAGGTTCTCGATGAAGACGTCACCTTGACTAATAAGTTATCATAATAGGGGCCAATTTCAGAACCTGTAAAACCGCTGCCCCCATCCAGTCTTATCCCGGGGCCGGAGCTCGTTCTGTATACGTCAACCCTTCCTATACTCGGTAAAAATTCGCTGCTTGCATCCTCACAGGTTATTCTACATTCTATAGCATATCCTCTGGAGGTTATGTCCTGTTGAGATTTAATTCCTATTTCCGGACTGTCCAGTGTATAACCCTGAGCTATTAAGATTTGATTTTGCACAATATCAATACCTGTCACTACTTCTGTAATTGTATGCTCTACCTGTATTCTGGGGTTTACTTCAATAAAATAATGATTTCCATAAGCGTCCAATAAAAATTCTACTGTTCCCGCATTTTTATAATTAACAGCCCTGGCTATCTTTAGGGCATCCCCACATATTTCCTCCCTTTTTTCATCAGACAGGCATATAGCCGGGGTAAATTCTATCAGCTTCTGATGTCTTCTTTGCACGGAGCAATCCCTCTCGTAGAGGTGTACTATATTACCGTATTCATCCCCCAGTATCTGTACCTCTATATGTTTGGGTGCTTTTAAATATTTTTCAATAAAAATATCATCATTACCGAACGCCTTCTTGGCTTCACTTTTGGCACTATTAAAGGCCTCCACCAATTTTTCCCCTGATCTTACAACACGCATGCCCCTCCCACCACCGCCGGTAGCAGCCTTGAGCATAACCGGATATCCGCAACAATCCGCAAATTCTACCAATTCTTTTTCAGAAGTAATGGGTTTTTCCACACCGGGTATTGTCGGCACACCTGCTTCCTTCGCTATTAGTTTGGATCTGATTTTATCTCCTAATTTTTTGATTGTTTTATAGGAGGGACCGATAAACACAATCCCTGCTTTCTCACATTTTTGTGCAAATTCCGGATTTTCAGATAAAAATCCATATCCCGGATGAATAGCATCTACACCTTTTTTTAATGCTAAACCGATTATTTCCTCAATATTTAAATATGCTTCTATAGGGCCCTTGTTTCTTCCTATTAAATAAGACTCATCTGCCTTTGTTCTAAAAAGGGAACGTTGATCCTCATTGGAATAAACCGCTACGGTTCTGATCCCCATTTCACGGCAAGCCCTAAAGACCCTAATAGCAATCTCTCCCCTGTTTGCTACTAATATACGTTTAAATTTCTTTTTTATCATTTTTACCCCCCTTTCGCAAAAATAAAGGGATGTTTCAAAACTGCTGAAAAAGTCCTAGATTGTACAATTCTAAATCTGACGAAAATTATACTTTTTCAGTAACCCCAAAACATCCCCATCTTCATAACTATATGTTTGCTATAATCGCATCTGTAAATTCGGTGGTAGATAACTTACCACCTATATCTATTGTACGACTTTCACTGTTTTTGAGCAAGTCCCCCAAGGATTTTTCTATTTTAAGTGCTGCCCGGGGCTCGCCGATATATTTCAACATCATTACACCGGAAAGTATGGCTGATATAGGATTTGCTATATTCTTACCCGCAATATCAGGGGCTGAACCATGAACGGGTTCAAATATGGCAAAATCATCTCCTATGTTACCACTGGGAGCAATTCCCAATCCTCCTATTAATCCGGCACCCAGGTCGGACAAAATGTCTCCATATAAATTCGGTGCCACAATAACTGAAAAGTCCTTCGGATTCATAACCATTTTCATTGCCATGGCATCCACAATTATATCTTCGAATTGTATATCCTTATAATTTTCAGCTACCTCTTTTCCTGTCCTGAGAAATAGTCCGTCAGAAAGTTTCATGATGTTGGCCTTATGTGTAAGGGTTACTTTCTTTCTCTTTTCCTTTCTCGCAAGTTCAAACGCAAAGTTGCATATTTTAAGACTGGCATCCCTACTTATTAATTTAATGCTTTGTGCTGTATCATCATTGACCATAAATTCTATGCCCGTATATAGACCTTCCGTGTTCTCTCTTACGACAACAAAATCCAAATCCCTATATAAAGAATCTATGCCGTCGAAGGATTTTATAGGTCTTAGATTGGCAAATAATTTAAAATGCTGCCTTAACGCAATGTTTATACTTCTGAAACCTGTGCCCACAGGTGTTGTAAGTGGACCTTTCAAGGCGATTTTATTTCTTTCTATGCTTTTTATTGTTTCGTCCGGCAAGGGACTCCCGTATTTCTCATATGTTGAAAATCCCGCTTCTTGTTTGTCCCACGTTATTTTGACACCTGTTGCTTCTATTATTTTAACTGTTGCATCTATAATATCTTTTCCTATTCCATCTCCATGGATTAAGGTGATTGTTTTGTTCATGTTTTGCCTCCCGTTGTTTATAGTTAGTCAGGGGTCAGAGGTCAGGGGTCAGGAATTAAAAGTCAGGGTTCAGGAACCAGACAGTCTAACTGCATAACCATCTATTTTCTGCCATCTACCGCCTTTATCAACCCCCCAAGTAACCTGCCAACCTCATCCATATTACTAAAAATTTCTTTGTATTCCCTTCCACTTATATAGTTCAAATCCCTAGCCAGTAAAATTTGATATTTTGTTTCTTCTAGTGAACCTCTTGCCATCAATAAAAATCTCTTGTAGTCTTTACTTGACCCCCGTGCTTTTCCTTCAACAATATTGCTAGGTATTGATACAACTGCTCTGCGAATTTGCGAAGTTAATCCAAACAATTCTTCCCTCGGAAAGTTACTTGTTGTTTCATATATTTTCAATACAAGCGCATGTGCTTTTCGCCAAACAATTAATTTATTACAGTCTTTATACATATGGTTTATCCTTCGCTTTCCGGCCTACATTTTTTTCACAATGATAGAAATTGGTTGGCCAATAGTCCAACTGACCAACCAACTGACTAACCGACCAACTGTCCAACTATATTCAATAGCCCCCCGCTTTTTAGTATGTCGGCATGCCTTTTTGTTATATCCAGGTTCATAACGTATTGTAAATTTTTTGTTTTGTTCAGAACCGTCATTTCACCGGAATCCACACCTGAAAGAACGTTTTTGATCTCTAATTCGTCAAAAATGTCTATGGTTAAATAATCATCACTATCTTTAAATGTTAAAGGTATAATTCCGTTGTTTATAAGGTTATTTTTATGAATCCTTGCAAAGGACTTGGCCATTACGGCCTTTATGCCCAGATATAGGGGAACCAGTGCGGCGTGTTCACGACTGGATCCTTGCCCATAGTTTAGACCTCCGACTATTATGCCACCACCATATTTTTTAGCATTTGCTGCAAAGTCCTTATCAATTTGATTGAAACAAAATTCGGACAAATAAGGTATGTTTGACCTATATGGAAGCAAATGTGCGTTTGAAGGCATGATATGGTCAGTAGTTATTCCGTCCCCCACTTTTATCAAAGTTTTTCCTGTAATTAAATCCTCTAACGGTTTATTTTTAGGAAAGGGCTTTATGTTTGGTCCGCGTATTATCTCCACGTCTTCGCCTGCCTCGGCAGGTCTAACTATTAAATTATCATTTATTAAAAATGTATTCGGAATTTCTATGTTTAAGTCTACATCCCCGTCAAAGTCCTCCGCCGATGCAATGTAACCCTTTATGGCGGATACAGCCGCTATTTCGGGACTTGCCAGATAGACATCCGCTGTTTCCGTGCCACAGCGTCCCTTGAAGTTTCTGTTGAATGTTCTCAATGAAACCCCATTAGTACTTGGTGCCTGCCCCATACCTATACAGGGCCCGCAACCGCTTTCCAGTATTCTCCCACCTGCATTTATAATTTTAGCCAGTGCTCCGTTTTCAGATAGCATAGTAAGCACCTGCTTAGAACCGGGTGAAACCACTAAAGAAACATTTTCATGTACAGTTTCACCATCTAATATGTTTGCAACTTTCATTAGGTCCACAAAAGAGGAATTTGTACAACTTCCAATAGCTACTTGGGTAAGCTTTGTGCCCCTTACTTCTTTTGCAGGAACCACGGCATCCGGAGAATGGGGACAGGCAATCATTGGTTCCAACCTGTCTAAATCTATATCTATAACCTCATCATATACAGCATCTTCATCTGCCGATAACGGTATATAATCTTCCTCTCTTCCCTGTGCTTTTAAGAATTCCAGGGTATTCCCATCTGATGGAAAAATTGAGGTTGTAGCCCCGAGTTCCGCTCCCATATTGGTTATGGTACCTCTCTCCGGCACGGAGAGACACTTTATACCTTCACCTGCATATTCAAACACCCTATTTACCCCACCTGCAACCGTACATCTTCTTAATACCTCTAAAATTATATCTTTGGCACTGACATATTCACCCAATTTTCCTTTTAAATTCACCTTAACAATTTCGGGAGTTTTGATATAATATGCTCCTCCGGCCATGGCCACAGCTACATCCAGCCCACCTGCACCGATTGCAATCATACCGATACCGCCACAAGTTGGCGTATGACTGTCAGAACCGAGCAATGTATCGCCCGGAACCCCGAACCTTTCCAGATGCACCTGATGGCATATGCCATTACCAGGTCTTGAAAAATATATACCATGTTTTTTTGCAATAGTTTGGATATATAAATGGTCATCCGCATTTTCAGGACCTGATTGTAACATGTTGTGATCTATATAGGCCACAGATAGTTTTGTTTTTACCTTATCTATATTCATAGCTTCAAACTGTAAATAAGCCATGGTACCCGTTGAGTCCTGGGTTAATGTTTGGTCTATTTTTATACCTATTTCATTACCGATATTATACTCGCCATCAACCAGATGGTTTTTTAATATCTTTTCCGTCAAAGTCATTCCCACAGAAAGCACCTCTTCCTAAGCTAAACTTTCCCCATATCCTTCATATTCAGCATTTATATATTTATTTGAAATTTCAACCATCTCACCTACTGTAATGTTAGTAGTTCTTCCGTTTTCATACTCTTCATCTATCCATTCCTTGATTGGAACCAGTCTTTCATCATGTTTTGTGAGCTTATCGTCTCCTTGTTTATTAAAATAACTGTTTATAAAGTATGCAATACCGGCAATACCCGAATAATTGTTGATGGCCACCAGAGGCGGTCTTCCAAGTATTTTGCCTGTATCAAAACTATTATATATTTCCTCGTCTTTTAATAAACCATCTGCATGGATTCCGGCCTTTGTTACATTAAAATCTGAACCTACAAAAGGTGTCTTTGGCGGGATCTTATAATCCAATTCACTTTCGAAGAACCTAGCCAAATCACTGATTACTTCCAAATTTACATCTTTGGTGGTTCCCTTCAGCTGTGCATATTCCACAATCATGGCTTCCAGGGGACAATTTCCTACTCTTTCGCCCACCCCGAACAGGGTGGCGTTAACTGAGGACCCGCCATATAGCCAAGATGTTGTTGAATTGGGTACTACAACATAATAATCATTATGTCCGTGCCACTCTATGCACTCAGGGGGAACCCCTGCATGATTCCTGAGACCGTGTATGAGAGCCGGCACCGATCTGGGTAGCTCCACCCCATTATAGGATACCCCAATACCTAAAGTATCACAAGCCCTGATTTTAACTTTCGCATTCCCTTGTTTCGCTAACTTCATTAAATTTTTTGCTAGGGGTATAACAAATCCGAAGAAATCTGCTCTTGTGATATCTTCAAAATGACATCTTGGGGTAATTCCGTTTTCCAAAGCAGCTTCGGCTATATCTAAGTACATTTCCATAGCTTCTCTTCTTGTTTTACCAAGCTTGTTAAATATGTGATAATCAGAACAACTCGTCAATATTCCGGTTTCTTTTACACCCATTTCCTTAACCAATTTAAAATCCTCTTTATGTGCCCTTATCCATGAGGTCACTTCCGGAAAGTCGTACCCTCTTTCCATGCATTGGTGCACGGCTTTTCTGTCCTTTTCGTCATATAGGAAAAATTCCGTTTGTCTTATAATACCGGAACCATTATCAAGCTCATGGAGCATATCGTAAATTTTTACCATTTGTTCCGTGGTCATGGACGCCATAGACTGTTGTCCATCTCTAAATGTAGTATCGGTTATCCATATATCTTCAGGTAACTCCATAGGCAACTGTATATTGTTAAACACAATCTTGGGTATTTCATCATAAGGAAAAATTTCCTTATATAAATTTGGCTTTAAAACATCAATAACATCATGTTTCATTATATTCCCCCCTTATCAAATATGAAATATTGTAAGCCAATTCTTGCATTATTCGAATTTGCCCTACTCCCCGGAATTCAACTTATTAATAGGCATACAGCATGATAAAATGGCTGTTTCATAGTTGATATTTTAACATTTATCTTTTTGCAATTCAAGCATAATTTGCAAGATTATTTAAAAAAATTTCATATTTTGAAATTAGGATTAAAAAAGACTATGGGGCTCCATAGTCTAAGCATAAACATTTTCCCCTTTTTACGCTTACGAAGTTAGCTGTCGGATTAGGGCTAAAGGTAGCCCATCCTAAAAATAGGATTCACCCCAAAAAATGGTTCCCCCGCTTCTTTACAGAATTCAGCGATATTAGTTCACATTATAGTATTTTTAAATTTAAGGTGAGACACAACTGTTCTTTCAATCATATCATAATTATATATATGCTTACAAGTAAAACAACAAATTTTTTATGTTAAACCAGGCTTTGTTTTACATAACAAGGCCTTCTCCCTTTATAATATACGGATTTTAAATTACATATATGAACAATTTCCCTGGCCCTTTTAAAATTCACACCTATATCCTCGGGCCTATGGGCGTCCGATCCTATGGTAATATATTTCCCCCCTAGCTCCTTGAACCTTTTCAGAATTTCAATAAAATTGTTCGCCGTATCCCTGTCATGGATCCATCTGGTGTTTATTTCTATTGCTTTATCAGCACCGGAGAGTTCCCTAAGAATTTCATCTATTAAATCGGGAAATTCTGCGTAATAAAGCCCTTTATCTTCGTACACCGAATATCTTGTTATATAGTCCATATGCGCCAGGGAATCATAAAAATCATGATGTTTAACCAATAAAAGCATATTCTTCAAATACTCTTCATATGCCTGTTCTTTGCTTTTTCCTTCATAATAATCCTTATAATAAATGTCCATACCGTTAACAACATGAATGGCACCTATAATGAAATCAAAAGGATAATTATCCTTGAGTTTTCTAATTTCATCAAGGGAATCATCTCTAAAACCTATTTCAACACCGAGTAGGAGTTCATCACTTCTGTATATTTCATATTCCTTAAAGTATTCATCAGGATCAAATATGAATTCGTTTGGTATGTGATGTTTATAATCCATATGGTCGGTTATTATAAGGCCAAGCCCCAATTTTCTCGAAACCCTGATCGCATCTTCTATATCCATTGTGGCATCAGTAGAAAAATTTGTGTGAACGTGACAATCGTACATTTTTTATCCCCCATATAAAAATTATATCGATACAACAAGATTCTAACATATATAAACGGGCAAGCCAATTTATTTTTCCTGCAATTATTTCATACAATCTTTGTATATCGATTGCTTGATTATACAATATAAAATAGATATACTAAAAACATCATGTAAAGTAACAAAAATTATGCAATAATTAAGGGGGACAATTTTTATGGAAAATACCGATGATAGCAAAACATTAGTCTACATTGCGGCCACATTATATGCTGTTATTACAGGCCTTTCTTTTCTGTTTACCAAAATAGCACTGTTCACCGCAGAACCCCTGGATATACTGGCCCATAGGTTTACCGCAGCATTTATATCGATATTGATACCCATATTGTTCGGACTGGTTAAACCGGATTTCAATATGAAAAAAATTAAGAAAATGCTCCCACTGGCCTTGATGTATCCGATGGCATTTTTTGCTTTCCAAACCTTTGGACTGCAATATGCAACCTCCCTGGAAGCAGGCATATTGCTGGCATCCTCCCCTATATTTACGTTACTCCTGGCAACATTTTTAATAAATGAAGAAACAAATTTATTACAGAAAATATCCATAGTGGTATCGGTTGCAGGTGTAGTATACATTACATTGATGACAAGTTCATCCTTTGAAATAAGCGGAATTAAGGGTATAACACTCCTGATTTTATCGGCGTTATCTATTTCCGGATACCAAGTCCTGGCAAGAACATCAGTTGGAAATTTTTCTAAAATGGAGCTCAGTTTCATTATGTCTGCAGGCGGTTTTATATTTTTCAATATTATAGCAATAGGTAAACATTTAATTAACAAGAATATAGGCGCATTTTTGTTGCCGTTGAAAAGTATCCAATTTGTTCTGGCTATAATTTATCTGGGTGTATTATCATTTACGGTTACATCTTTTTCTATAAATTATATTTTATCAAAAATTGAAGCCTCAAAAGTAAGTGTGTTTTCAAATTTGGGAACCGTTATTTCCATCGTTGCAGGTGCTGTGTTCCTCAGGGAAAAAGTGTTTTACTATCATATTATAGGTTCTATCCTTATAGTTGGCGGCGTCATGGGAACAAATTTTTTGGACAAGGTAGACAGGGTAAAGAATGAAAGTGTTATCTCCAGGTAAGGGCAGACAAGGCTGTCTGCCCTTTCAATTTACATAGCAATAACGTCAGACTGTGTGAAAAAGCACTTTTCTCGCTTTTTGTCATTGCTATGAA
>JAAZJW010000292.1 GCA_012800145.1 Clostridiales bacterium
TCGTTAAACTATTGTTAAACCATCGTTAAACTATTGCTAAACCATTGTTAAACTATCGTTACAAGTCTATTTTGAATAAATATCAATCAGGAGTTCCCTTGTCGCTTTGGGATCGTGGAAAAAGAAATCACCTATTTTTTCACGACGGGGCTCCCCGGGAAGTACATTCATATTTATATTTTCCGTTTTTAGCCCTATCGCATTTGCGGCATATTTCATAGCTACCTGCAAAGGAATGTCTGTTTTTACATGTCTGAACCCGCTGGCCACCGCGTTAGGCAATTTAGGACCCAGTATTTTTTTCATCGCGGATTGTATGAATTCCTGCTGCGCTTTTACCCTACCCAGATCCCCGTGCCTATCCAATGCTCCGCTGCCCTTGTTAGGCTGGCGATAACGTAAAAACTCCACGCTTTTTGCTCCCTTTAGCACATGATGGCCTGCTTCAAAGTGAATATGAAGCGGCGGGTTCTGAGTATCATCGTCATATTCCATCCGCTTAGGAATATATATGGGCACCCCGCCTATAGAATTGGTTATAGCTTCTACCCCCTCGTAAGCAAGTGTTATATAATAATCTACGGGAACATTAAATAACAGACCGCTTACCACTGTTTTTACTCCTTCCGAACCGTGAGCACCATAAGCAGCATTTATTTTTTTCTGGTCTGCTCTGTTATATCCCTTCCTCACTAAATAGGTATCCCTGGGTATGGAGATAATATCCAAATTTTTATTCCCCGGATCAAAAGAAACGAATATCATCGTATCACTCCTGGGACCATCCAGTCCCAAAACAATGAAATTTACCCTTTTACTATTTTTAACCAGCCTAAAAAGTTTATCTGATTCCTCATCATTGCTTTCACTGCCGTCATCATCAATAACCACAACCGGCAAATTGGAGGAGTTGTTTTCTTTCATATATTTATCAAATGACCAGACAAGTCCACTGAATATAATAACAAAAACAAGAAAAGTAACCGTAAACACCTTCCAGAACGTCTTCATTTTATCCACTTCCTTATTGTAAAATTAGACTAAACCCGAACAAATTATTATATGTAAATATAACTGAAAGCCAAACAAACTGTTTGTCCCGTATCTAAATTTTTATCCATACCCCAATTTCTATTTATAATCCCAATTCTCGTTCATATCCCAATTTTTGTACATATCCAAATTCCAGATTCTATTTATTATAACAAATTCCGATAAAATAATCTATCATAAATTTATCCTAGTATGTATGACCTATGGCCATCCATTATGCATAATAAGGGAAATGTCCCAAACAGCCCTATCTAATCTAGCATAAAGTACCTCAAATGCAAATATATTGCTACTAGAAAATAATTTTACATATAAGGGGTGAAATAATGCGCTTTTTGATAGTGAAAAAAAACCATGTCTATGTTTTAGCGGTAATAATTGGCATGTTAATTATCGGGGGAATTATTCTATGGGTTAAATAAAAAAATAGTCCTGCTACTAAATAGTGCCGGTAGCAGGACTGCATTTCTTAAGCTATGAAATTATGTTAAAGTACATTTTTATGCATCCTTATCATTTTTATGTTTAATCGCGTCGCCGGTTTTGGGATCAATTGTTAATATCCAGTAGCCATAGGATTCTATGTTGATCGGTACATTATTACACGGATGCCAATACACAAAATCTTTATCCAATTCAAAAGGTTGTTCCGAAAATAGGTTTCTACCTAATATGCCATAGGCATAATGTTTGGCCTTGTTGTTTTTATCATAGTAGATACCGAATATATGGTGCTGATGTATATAAATTATTTGCAACATTCTGGAGGCATGGTGATCCTTGAGGTCTTTCAGGCTATCCAGATATGAAATAAAAGGCATATATGCTCTATACATGGTATGTGTACTATAGGGTATTTGCCACCAGGTATAATTTTCTAATCCCTCCACAAACGGTTTCACCCTTGAAAAACTCTTCAGAGAATTTTCTATGTAGGCCTGCATTTGTGCTTCATATTCGTCTTCCCCTGTTTCTACAGAATCACTGTCTTCCTGTCCAATTTCTTCCCCGATTTCTTCCTCCATTTCTTTCTCAATTTCTTCTGCAACCTCTTCCGCTTCTTCCACGGTTTCTTCCATGATTTCTTTTACAGGTTCCTTTGCAGGTTCTTCTACAGCCTCCTCAACAGCCTCTTCAACAGCCTCTTCTATAACCTTTTCCTTAATTTCCTTCGCAACCTCTTCTGCAGCTTTTTCTGTAGTTTCTTCTGTAGTTTCCTTTACAGGTTCTTTCGCAATTTCCTCCATAACTTCTTCCTTGGTCTCTTCTATAGTTTCTTTTAAGGGTTCTTCTGCAATTTTTTCAGCCTCTTCTACAGCTTCCTCCACAGTTTCCTCTGCAGCCTTTTTCTCTTCTTTTTTTATTTCCTTTTCTTTTGCTATACTCTCTATAATTTCAATTTCTTCCTTTTTTTCTTCCGCAATTTCTTTTTGGGTATCCTCTGGAATTTCTTGCTTGGCTTCCTCTGTAGGTTCCTTAACAATATCCTTTACCGTAGGCTGAAGTGGCCTTTTGGCTTTCCCTTCGGTTATTTTTTTGTCCAACGAAACATTCAGATGCTTCCCAAGTGCATATCTCCAGGCACCTGCACTGGGCCTTTTTTTATCTGTATAGCCTACCAGAGGCACATGGACTTTATCCCTCTCATTTTTGTTGCGTGCAACCAATACCAGCACATTAAAATTGTCTATTTGCTCCATGGAGCCCTTCACATTTTCCTCATCAAATTCGTAGGCTGCTTCCCCTTTTCCTTTTTCATCTGCCTCCATGGACCCAATTTCCACCACAATAGGTTCCCCATCTGCCTTTGTGTTAATGAGGTACCAAGAATATCTATTATCGCTGCTACCTTTTAGATTTTGACAAAGAATAGATAATAGTCCTTGACCGTTTCTAATTTCAACCTTTGCATACCCTTTTGTTTCTTCACCCATAAGGGTACCGGGATCTTTATCTTCGAGTTCCAGCATAATAAAATATCGTTTATACCGTCTCTTCACATTTTCTTCCTCCCTTTTAAACATATATATAATCAATATATGTAAGGGGTGGGAAATAATTTACAAATTATTATGAATTTCTGCCAGATTATTAGCCAGGAAAGCATATTCCTCAATAGTCAGGGTTTCTCCCCTCCGATTTTCTTTTATACCGCTCTTGTCCAATACCCTTTTCAGCAAATCCCTGTCCAATTTCAAATCCCCGGTGTTCAGGGCATTCAATATGGTTTTTCTCCTTTTGCCAAAGGCATCTTTTATAAGGGCAAAAAATAAATCTTCCCTTTGCACATGGACCCCGGGTTCCTTCAACACTTCCAGTTTAACAACTGCGGATTCCACATTCGGCCGCGGAATGAATACAGTTGGAGGCACCCTTAACAGAATATTTGGGTTGGAATAATACTGTACCGCAATGGACAGGGAACCGTAATCCTTTGTCCCCGGCTTCGCCTGCATACGCTGTGCAACCTCTTTTTGAACCATAAGGGTCAGGGATTCCACAGGGATTTTTTCCTCCAAAAACTTCATAATGATAGGGGTTGTTGCATAATAAGGGAGGTTTGCAACTACTTTAACTGTTCGGTTTCGGAATTTTTCTTCTATTAATTTATGTAGATCAATTTTTAAAATATCCTCATTTATTATTTCTATGTTGGAATATTCCCTTAATGTTTCCTTCAGGACAGGGACCAAAGCTTTGTCGATTTCTATAGCTACAACAGATTTTGCAGCTTCCGCTATGTACCGGGTAAGGTTGCCTATCCCGGGACCCACCTCGATAACACAGTCTTCTTTTGTTATTTCCGCAATTTCAACTATTTTCCTCAGTATATTTTGGTCTATCAAAAAATTCTGTCCGAGACTTTTGGAAAATTTGAATCCGTATTTGTCCATTATTTCTTTAACCTTTTTAGGTGATGATATGTTGTCCACGTTTTTCACCTGCTTTTTTTCAATTTAAAATCGGATTTATCCCGGTTGGCAGTCGCAATCGCCTCTACCTAAAATTAAAGCGTTCTTTCCAGCCCCGAAATCCCGATTTGCCCCATCAGAATCCGAATAGGGGACTTACACACAAATTTGATTGGCCCATAAAAAATAGGTCGGAATTTCTCCGACCTATTCTAATACATATACTTTTACCGTCCTTCTACCAAATTTTTTTACATCTCGGGCATCTTCAATGTAGAGATCGATCTTGTTCCCTTTGATGGCACTGCCCTTGTCCTCGGCAGTAGCATACCCGTAATCCGGTGTTTTGTCGGTAGATTCTATATAAAGTTTTGTGCCTAGGGGAATTACCCTTGGGTCCACCGCTGCTACTCCCGGTCTTATTTTTGTGCCGCTCGCCGTTATGCCGTAATATTTATCGCCGGGCCTTCTCCCGGTACTCTGGAAACTTAAATCGTATGCTGTAGCTGTCATAGTCAAGACCTTGGAATACCTTGAAATATCTCCCCTGGAGGTTGCCACCAGGGCCAATGTTCCTTTTTCAATAATTTCGTTAACAGCATCTTTAACGATATTTTCTTCAATGATCTCTCTTCCAACCTCTATACCATCCTCATAAAGGACCTCAAATTTTATCTCTTTGAGTCCTTTTTCACCTTTTTGAACTTTTTTAGTCTTTCCCTTTTCTAAACTGCTATTATTTTTAAAAATCGTCTGAAAAGGCAGTTCTTGAGTTTCAACCGCAACCTCCCGGGAAACCCTGGTAATTTTCACCACCTGGCCTTTCCCAATAGGTTCCTCTAGCTTTGGCTCAATTCTGTCTCCTTCTCCAAGTTTTATATTCAGTGAGCTTATAAGATTTTTTACATTGGTTTCTGTGGTAGATATACTTCTTTCTATTTGTCCATCAACAAGCCTTATTTTAAAAGCCCTGTGAATGACTATTTCCATCCCATCCTCTATTTGCTCATTCATTTTCGGAATAATTTTATCGTCGTCCCCAACCGTGATATTTTGCTCCCGCAAAACATCCTCTACTGTATTTGCTAGAGTTGAAACCTGAATTTCCTGTCCGTCGTGTTTAATCATAACTGTTTTCCGAGGCTTAATAAACACTGCCCCCGCCAACAATAGTACCACTGCGACAGCTGCAATAAGTATTTTTTTATCAAAAAACTTATTGCGGCTCAGGTGACTTTCCATAAATCTTCCTCCTATTCATTTTGAATTGAGGATGGAACGTTTCTATATTCTATTCTATATTCTTGTTTTTGTCAAATTCTCCTGCTTTTAACCCATTGGAAACAGGATCTTTCGCTCGACTTGATGGAATAAAAATCCTCCTTATCCGTCAAAATAATTTATTACGATTCGACAGATCAGATATGATGAATCTAAAGTTTAGTAAAATTCCACAATATCGAGATGCATAAACTGTTCATCACCCAAATCTATGATCTGCCCATCTTCCTGGAACCTGATAATGGGACGATGTATATTATATTTCGGGATAAAAACTATTTCACCCCTCCTGTAGTTACTAAGTAATATTCTTTGGCCTATATAATTAGAAGCTATTCTGCGTAAAAATAAATATAATATGCCGGTATCTAGTTTGTCCATATACTCCATTTCTAATACCTTAATAGCCTCAAATGGAGTTTTTTTATTGCGATGGGGTCTATCGGAAACTAATGCATTATATACATCTGCTATAGCGATTATTCTGGCAAATAAAGGTATTTCATCACCCTTGAGCCCCAAAGGATACCCGCTTCCATCGGTCCTTTCATGGTGTAACAACACAGCCCTTTTAACTTCTTCGCTAATAAAATCATAATCTTTAATTATTTCGTAACCCAGTGTAGAATGTTCTTTCAAGTCTTCGAATTCATTCTTGGTAAGTGGACTTTTTCTATTTAACAACTCGGCATCTACCCTGGTCTTGCCGATATCTATCAACATGCCGCTTAAGGTCAGTTCTTTTAAGTCCGCCTTGTCCAGCTCTAACCAACTCCCTATTACGTGGCTTATAAGTGCAACATTATAACAATGTGAATAAACAATATCATCTAAGGATTTTACATTTTGCATCATCTGAAAGACATTTACGTTCCCCTCAAAAATCCCCAGGGTTTCCTTTATTTCTGCCTCGATTTCCGATTCTTCTATCTTTTCCCCCTTGATAAACCTATCGAAGGATTCCTTGATGCTTTCCTTACTATCATTAAATCTGTTAACGAACTCGATCGGTCCTTTATTAATATCACTCGATGTTATGTCGGTTTTTACTTTGTCATGAAACGGTTCCTGTCCGGACAGTTGTGGTTCTTCCCTTAGAACACTTATCAACATAACCCCATGTTGGCTGAGCAGCCTTTTGATTGTAACCGCCGTTGCTACCTTAAATCCCTTAGCCAACAGGATTTCCCCTTTTGAATTCAACACATCCTTGGCAATTACCATGCCGTTTTCAATATCTCTTATGAAAACCTGGCGGTACAATTTTTTTTGTGCCATTTTATCCCCCTTTTTGACCCGTTATGAAATTTACGATTTAACAATATATATACATTATACCATGTTATACCATGATTGGTGAACTGTTATGGACTGTCTTTAGTTTCAATTTATTTTAAACAGTTTTTTTGTGTTCAATGTGGTCTGATGTGCAACCTCCTCAACGGGTATTTGTTTTGCCTCCGCTACTTTTTGCGCCACGAACCTTACATAGGCAGGTTCATTTCTTTTGCCACGATGCGGTACGGGAGTCAAATAAGGACTGTCAGTTTCTATTAAAAGCCATTCCAACGGAATTTCTTTGGCTACTTCGTATGTTTTTCTGGCATTTTTAAATGTAACAGGACCGGCCAACGAAATATAAACCCCCATTTTTACATATTCCCTTGCCATCTCTACACTGCCGGAATAACAATGCATGACGCAGCCAAGACTTCCCGCATCATGTTTTTTCAGCGTATCAAAAACCTCCCCGTGTGCATCTCTATCATGTATTATTATAGGAAGATTAACCTCCTTTGCCAAATCTATTTGTTTTCTGAACCATTCTCTCTGGATATCCCTGGGGGAATGATCATAATAAAAATCCAGGCCTATTTCCCCTATGGCAACCACCTTTTTCCTGTTGGTTAGGGCCTTGAGTATTTCTATGGTGTCTTCGTCCATATCTTTTACTTCATGGGGATGAACTCCTACGGCCGCATATACCATATCGTATTTCTCAGATAGGTTGACTGCTCTTATGGATGTATTTAAATCTGCCCCGGGATTGAGTATATATTGTATATTATTTTGTTTTGCTCTTTTTATGACATTATCCCTGTCTTTATCAAAACGCCCATCGTCTAAATGAGCGTGGCTGTCAAAAAGCATGATTATGCCTCCTTTTTTTAACAATGGCTGAAAACTGAGACCCCTCGGGGATCAACAGACTGTGTGAAAAATGTCATCCTGAGCGAAGCGAAGGATCTCAAATGGCCTATCCCTTACGATTGTTAAACTATTGTTAAACTATTGTTCAGCTATTGTTCAGCTATTGTTCAATTGATTTCCGTGCCACTGGCAATATCTCTATCAACCGTACCCAAGACCAATTCCTTATCATTACATGCAGCAAGTATCATTCCATGGGACTCTATACCCCGAAGTTTTACAGGTTTAAGGTTGGCCACTAATATTAAATTTTTACCGATTAATTGTTCCGAATCGTAATATTCGGCTATACCCGATACTACCTGCCTTGTTTCGTTCCCGACTTGTAACTGCAGAACCAACAATCTGTCCGCATCAGGATGTTTTTCCGCCTTCAACACCTTGGCTACCCTCAGTTCCAGCTTACCGAAATCATCTATAGTTATTTGTTCCTTAGATTCAATAATAACCGCATCCTCCTGTTCTTCTTGAGTTTCACCCATCTTTTCCAGTGCTTCCACTTCTTTGTCCACATCCAGCCTCGGGAATAGCACATCCCTTTTTCTTACTTTCGTGCCCGTTGGAATCCTGCCGAAACTGAATGTATCCTTCCATTCGGTACCTTGTCCATCGTCAATCCCCAGTTGTGTCCAAATTTCAATGGTTGTTGATTCCATAAAAGGTTTTATCAGTACGGATATAATTCTAATACAATCTGCTAAATTGTAAAGCACCGTATTGAGTCTTTGCCTGTTGGAATCGTCTTTTGCCAATATCCAAGGTGTGGTTTCATCTATATACTTATTTGTTCTGCGGATTACTTTCCATATCTCTTCCAGCCCTTCATGGAATTGCAATTTGTCGATTGCTGTTTCTATTTTTTCGGAAGCGCTCGTTGCAACTGATTTTAAATCTTCATCAAATTCTCCCGACTGTTCAGGTTCAGGGATAATCCCCCCATTATATTTTTCAATCATTGCAACAGTTCTGCTTACAAGGTTCCCCAAATCATTAGCAAGATCGGAATTCAGCCTGTTTATAAAGTTTCTGTTCGTATAATTACCGTCCTGGCCGAACGTGAACTCCCTTAGGAGAAAATATTTGATTGCATCCAACCCGTAACGTTCTATTAAGGGCTCCGGATACACAATGTTTCCCTTGGATTTCGACATTTTGTCCGCATCAAACAGTATCCAACCATGGCCGTATACCATTTTAGGCAATGGCAATTCCAACGCCATCAGCATAATCGGCCAGATAATTGTATGGAACCGGACTATCTCCTTTCCTACCAGGTGAACATCCGCAGGCCAGTATTTGTTAAACAGCTCTTCGTTTTCCGAACCGTACCCCAGTGCCGTAATATAGTTGCTCACAGCATCAAACCATACATATATTATATGTTTCGGATCGAAAGGTACAGGAATGCCCCAATCGAAACTTGTACGGGACACACAAAGATCCTCCAATCCGGGCTTCAGAAAATTGTTTACCATTTCATTTTTTCTTGAGGGTGGGGAACAGATTTCGGGATGTTCCTCAAAATATTTAATCAATCTGTCTTGATATTTTGATAACTTGAAAAAATATGCTTCCTCCTTTGCCAGATATACCGGGCGTTCACAGTCGGGACATATATGCCCTTCCTTTAATTGGCCTTCTGTCCAGAAGGATTCGCAAGGTGTGCAATACCATCCCTCATATTCGCTTTTATAAATGTCCCCTTTATCATATAATTTTTGGAACATATTTTGTACCCTCTGTTTATGTTCCTCATCTGTTGTTCTTATAAAAATATCATAAGAGATATCCATTGCTTCCCAAAGTTTTTTTATTTCCGATACCATTTCATCTAAATATTCTTTTGGTGTCAACCCCATTTTTTGGGCTGCCTCCTGTATTTTTTCTCCATGCTCATCCGTTCCTGTTAGGAATTTGACATCGTATCCTGTCTGTCTTTTAAATCTTGCCAGTACATCCGCCGCTACCGTTGTATATGTGTGTCCTATATGGAGTTTACCACTTGGGTAGTATATCGGTGTTGTTAAATAAAATTTCCCTTTGCTCATTTTTTCCTCCTGTTAGTTAATATGTTGGTGTGGCATGGGAACGTTTTGCTTGCCACATACTGAAAAGTAAATGTTTGCCCGTGTATCTGCCTTGGAATTGATGTGACAAACAAAGCGTCCCCGTCAGACTGTGTGAAAAAGCACTTTTCTCGCTTTTTGTCATTGCTATGAA
>JAAZJW010000293.1 GCA_012800145.1 Clostridiales bacterium
TTGGCGTGGGACTTCTTGCCTGTATTCTAGGGATTGCCTACGTACTCCTTAAGAGACCGGGCGAAGATCCCAGCAGGGAACTGAATATTTCTTTATGGAGTTCTGCAGCGATTATTGTGGGTACTACATTAGTGCTGAGTTATTTCTTTTTTAATGGTCAGGACCATACGGGTGTTGACTTTCGATTCGGTTGGATTTCTCCTTGGCTAAGTGCCGTAACGGGGGTTGTTGCGGGCATTTTGCTGGGCATAATTGCTGAGCGTTATACAAGTGAGAAGTACAAAGAAACAAGGCTGGTTGCCCATTTGGCTGAAGAAGGCCCGGCACTTGTCATTATTGGAGGAACGAGTACAGGATGGCGTAGCTGTTTGCCGGCTTGTGCTGCTATGGGTGGCGCTATCATTATTTCAAGTTACTTCTCCGGACTTTATGGTTCTGCCATTGCGGCAGTAGGTATGCTCTCTTTTGTTGTAGCAACAGTTACGGTGGACACTTACGGTCCGATTTCTGACAATGCCGGTGGTATTGCTGAAATGGCCCAACTCGATAAGAAGGTGCGTAATATTACCGATAGTTTGGATTCCTTAGGAAATACCACAGCGGCTGTCGGAAAGGGTTTTGCAATCGGCTCCGGGGTGCTTGCGGCACTGGCTATGATGATGTCCTTTGCAAATATCGGGGACAGTGGCGGCGTACTTGATATACTGAATTTTTCTGCCCTGGGCGGGGCATTTATAGGTGTAGGTGTTATGCATTGGCTTTCGGGTGAAATGCTTAATGCGGTGTGCCGTAACGCTGAACAGATGTTAGACGAGGTACGCAGACAGGTACATGAGGAACCGAAAATTTTGACCGGAGAGGTAAAACCGGATTCCAATCGTTGTATTGATATCTGCACAAGAAGTGCTATTGCCGAAATGAAAAAGCCTGCAATTGTTTCACTATTATCCCCTGTTATCGGCGGTTTTATTTTCGGACCTGTATTTGTAGGTGGTTTCCTACTCGGTACAATTTTGGACGCTGCCGTAATGGCAACCTCAACAGCCAACAGTGGCGGTGCATGGGATAATGCGAAAAAGCATGTTGAGGCTCTGGAGGATGAATTAATAAAAAAACATGGCGAAGAACGCTACAGAGAAATTCATAATGCCAGCGTTATTGGTGATACTGTCGGTGACGGATACAAAGACGTTGTTGGTCCTAATCAAGATATTATGATCAAGATGATGGCTACAATCGCTGTAATAATGTTGCCGGTTATGAATGCGTTCAATTTGGCTTCATTTTTAATTAAGTAATAGCAATATTGAATTTTGTATTATCAATAAATAAAAAGCAATGTTTCTCGATGGGGGGACATTGCTTTTTCTTATTTATGGGCAAATCACCGGGGTAAATACCTTAAAAACAGCGCATAATATCCTATATAGATAGTATACTGGTGGAACAATTTTAACATAGGATGGAGATATATATGGATTCAAATTTTATGCCGATAATTTGGCCGGAAATAGAAGCACCTCCGGAAGCCGCTGATTATGAGCAATGTGAGGTGTGTACACAGAAATCACGTGTCATTTGGGGCGAAGGAAATCCTAAAGCACCCATTTTTGTTATTTTAGATAATCCGGGAGCGAGGGAGGATAAGGAAGGCAGGGAATTTACCTGTGGAACAAGGCAGACATTGCAGATGGCAATACACCAGGTCGGGCTGGATATAGACAATATTTATGTGACCTATTTATTAAAATGCAGGCCCCTTCGTAAATATGACAAAGAGAGTGCAAGGGAATTTAGCAAACCTTTTCTTTTTCGGCAAATTGAAGAAATGCAGCCCAAACTTGTCGTCTGTTTGGGCGATGTTGTGGTCCAATCGGTTTTCGGTGATGGTGAAGCCCATGTGAAAAACCTTCGGGGCTCATGGCACACAGTTGCAGGGCATCCGTCTATGGTTTCCTATCATCCATTAGCAATAAGGAGAAGACCCAACCTTATGCGTAGTTTTATGGAGGATTGGGAGATGCTATCTAAACGTTTTTTTGAAGAAATTTAGGTTTAACAATCGTTCTGAAATGTCATCCTGAGGCTTACCGAATAAACCTACCCGCGAAGGAACTGTATTTAAGAATAGCGCTTTCGATTTCCATCTAATTTTTACTAATTTTGATATTACAACCAGGAATCAGTTTTTTATATCCGATTTTTCTTGACATGGCACTAAATTGGTGATAAACTATAATGATAACATTTGCGAAACAAAGGATATAAAAGGGTGGAACTGATGACTGGCAAAAAGAGAAAAATAGTATCAACCAATAGAAAAGCAAGGCACGATTATTTTATCGAAGAAACATATGAAGCAGGAATCGCTCTGGTTGGGACTGAGGTAAAATCCATCAGACAAGGGAAAATCAGTATTAAGGATGGTTATGCCCAGGTTGAAAACGGCGAGGTTTTCCTGTATAATGTTCATATAAGCCCCTATGAACAGGGAAATATTTTCAATAGGGATCCCTTAAGGGCAAGAAAACTTTTACTTCATAAAAATGAAATCAGAAAACTCATAGGATATGTTCAGCAAAAAGGATACGCCCTGATTCCTCTCAGTTTTTATTTAAAAGATGGCTTGGTAAAAGTTGAATTAGGCGTAGGTATCGGTAAAAGAAAATATGACAAACGCCAGGTACTGGCCAAAAAAGATGCTGAACGGCGAATAGAGAGGGAATTTCGTGAGAGACAGAATCAGTAAACCTTGATATTAGAATTATGGGGGCGTACTGGTTTCGACGGGGGTTTGGAGACATTGGTAGCGAGTCGTGTTTCGCTTGGTAGCACAAAAAAACTGAGCACCTAAATATAAAAGCAAATAATAATTACGCATTAGCTGCCTAATATAACGGCAGCTCGTTTCTCCCTAGCCACCCGCTGCTAGGACAGAAACGTCATTTTCGCGGGGAACGCCTTAGGGGATGCCCTGACCCTAAGCTGTACAATTAGGGCTAGCTAAACCTGTAGTATGTTATTGGACGACAGGGGCGGCGATATTTAAAACAATAACTACACTCGTAGAAACTGATGGTGAAGGGCCTTCGGACAGGGGTTCGACTCCCCTCGCCTCCACCATCATTTTAGGTCAAAAAAGATGCCATGCGGTCAAA
>JAAZJW010000019.1 GCA_012800145.1 Clostridiales bacterium
TAAATGCCCAAAAAACGGGAGTTTTAGAAGGAATTACTGAATATTTGTAGAATATCATAGTATAACAAGGAAATTTTGGGGGACGCGAAAGAACAGTTGTTAAACCTACCCGGAGATATAAACTGCTAAAAGAGAGACTGGCAAAATGTAAAGGGAACTATATACCACATGAATGGGACACGGGTATTTCTGTAGGGAAAGAAATATAGAAGGTGATTTCATGGGAACTGTTTGTGATATGAAGGATTTGGAAAGAACATGGAATTTAAATAATCATTATCCGATATTCACCACATTAAAAACAGAGACGATAACAGATAAATTCAAAGACTTTAATTATTTGTCCTTAGGTGAAATACTATCTTTAGCTCTTTTAAAATATGAAAAAGAAGACAGGAAAAACCATGTAATCAGAGAGTTAGAAAAAGTATTTCGCAACTTAAATTCAGAAAAATTGATTATTGATAACATAGATATACTTTTCAATCCGGAATACAGTGTCGATATTTTGGGATATTTTATACAACTGGCAAGAAACAGAAAGGTGATTATAATTTGGCCCGGGGAATATGCCACGGAGGGCTTAACTTATGCTTCCCCGGAATATGAGGATTACAAAAAATATCTACTCAAGGATTATAATATTATTTATTTGAAATGAAGGGGGAGGTAGAGGTGAGATATTCGGAACTGATTAACTTCAATCCGATTGAAACTGTAATAGAATTAAAAAAAGCAGATGATTTAAATAAGGCTAAGGAACTAGTTAAGACCTATGTCATGAGCGATGAAATGGCAGATAAGCTCGATTATGGTCTTATCAGTCAAGTGCAATTAGAAGAAGTGGTGGATAATAAAGGGGTTTTAATAGTAGGTAATTACGGAACCGGTAAAAGCCACCTAATGTCGGTTATTTCAGCAGTGGCAAACAACCAAGATTTATTACAGGACCTGAATAATATAAAATTTCAAGAATATATGGAATCTATAGCCGGAAAATTTGAGGTTCTCAGAATTGAACTGGGAGCAGTAGACAATAATTTACGAGATATTATTATGAAAGAAATTGAAGAAGATTTGGCAGATAGAGGTATTGATTATAAGTTTCCGGACAGTTCAACCTTGACAAATAACAAGGTAGCCTTGGCAGAAATGATGAGTATCTTTGAAACCAAATATTCGAACAGTGGTTACCTGATTGTAGTGGATGAATTATTAGATTATTTAAAGATGCGTAAAGAGCAGGAAATAATGATAGATTTAATGTTTTTAAAGGAAGCAGGAGAGTTTATAAAAAATTCTCGATTTAGACTTATATGTGGTGTTCAGGAGCAGTTATTTGATAATCCTACATTTTCTTTTGTAGCAGATACTATGAGTAAAATAAAAGATAGATTTGAGCAAGTAATCATCAGGAAAGAAGATACTGCCTATGTAGTGTCGGAAAGAATACTAAACAAAACATCTGAACAAAAAGCTAAAATTCGAGAGCACCTATTACCATTCTGTCCGTTATACACAGAAATGTCAGAGCGATTGGAAGATTATGTAGAATTATTTCCGATACATCCGGCGTATATAGATATATTTAACAGGGTAAATATAGCAGAAAACAGACATGTACTGAAAACTATCTCAACTACCATAAAACACATGTTAGATGAGAAAGTGCCTTCAAATGCACCCGGAATAATCTCCTTTGATTCTTATTGGTCCTTTATAAAAGATAATTATGCAAGAAGATCTGAACATGATATAAGAGAGGTACTAGATAAGTCTCAGGTTCTGGAAGAAAAGGTAGCCAAAACTTTTCCTAAAGCCCAATATAAAGAGATGGCATTGCAAATTATTTATGCCCTGAGCGTCCACAGGCTGACCACAGGGGGCATAGACGTAAGAATAGGTTTGACGGCAGGAAATTTAAAGGATGACCTATGTCTATATATAGAGAATTTGCCTGAAAAGGATTCGGAGTTTTTATTATCTGTAGTTAGCGTAGTTTTGAAGGACATAATGGTTCTAGTCAGTGGCCAATTTATAGAATATAACAAGGATAACGAACAATACTTTTTGGATCTAAAAAAAGATATTGATTATGATGCAAAGATCGAAGATAGGGTTAATTTCATGAAAGATGGAAGCCTGAATAAATACTACTTTGGTTTGGTATATGATTTACTAGACTGGAGCGAAGATAAGGCTGTACCGAATTATGAAATATACGAATACCAGTTAAACTGGGATAGTCGCAATGTATTCAGAAGGGGATATCTGTTTTTAGGCATACCAAATGATAGGTCAACGGCCCAACCCCCAAGGGATTATTATATTTATATGCTGCCACCCTTTGGAGATATAAAATATGATGATGATAAAAAGACGGATGAGGTGTTTTTTAAACTGAAGCCGGATGAAGAATTTTATAACAATATGAAACTATATGCTGCCGCAAAAGGGCTCCAAACCCTGGCTTCGGATAATAATACAAAA
>JAAZJW010000294.1 GCA_012800145.1 Clostridiales bacterium
ACATTTTTCACACAGTCTGCCGTCCCCTTTTGTCACCCAAGCCTGGCCAACCGTTCCCTGACCAACCGACCAACTGAATATTATCAGACTTATATGCCCGACAATTATAATCCTATTTATCAAATTCCCCTCTATGGTGCAACCCCACAAGGTCTGTTACGGGTAGCGTAAAAACAATCCCAGTTCCTGCTTCCTTTATTCTGCCGGCTTTAATTATTGCTTCTTTGATTGGTTTGTATTTTTCCGTTTCGGTAAGAATGATTATGATTTCTTTGGATGAATCTATATTAATATTCAGAAATCTTTTGATTTCGTGTTCACCCGTTCCCCTGCCATACATAATTGTAGCCCCCGAGGCACCTGCCTTTTTAGCATGTTTAACAATTTTGTCCGCTTTTCCTCTTTCCACGATAGTTATTATACATTTTATATCAAGCATGATTCTGCCTCCTCTAGAATCTAGTTAGTATACCCAATACCAATACGGATATCATAGCACCTATAGATGTAAGCCCCACAATCCCGAACCCCGATATGAGCGGGTCTACCGTTTTTATAACAGTAGCAAGTCCTATGGCTAATGCCATGTTTAGTGGGATATTGACAGGGCCGGTGGTAGCACTCGCCGAGTCAAAGGCGATAGCAGCAAAGGGTTCCGGCGCAAAAAATGCAAGTATTATTATTAATACCAGCAATGGAACCACTATTTTTATATAGGGTATATTTAATAGTATTTTGGTTATACCTATGGCCATGCCCAGTCCGAACCCGATTGCCACTCCATGGATTAGTACTCCATGACGAATAGTTCCTATGGACAACTCCTCTACTTCCAATGCCAAGGCCTTCAGGGCAGGTTCTACCAATGTGCCCAAATATCCTATTATGAATGCCACTATCACTATCAGCCATCTTCTTTCCAATATGTGTATGTTTCTTCCGACAGAGCCTCCAAGTGGCAGAAGGCTCATGGTTGCCCCCTTTAGAAACAGATGTAAACCCAGAACCGCGAGAACGAAACCCAGTAAGAATTCTTTTATATTATCTATGGGTTTTCTGAGTATTACGAGTTGGAAGAAGGCCATTATAGCTGTTAGAGGGATTATACTCCTCATGGTTTCCCAGAGTGGAGCCAATACTTCCACCACCCTCATATCCAATACCCTCATATGTTATCAACTCCTTTAACGGATAGTTTGTACATACAACGTAAAACACTGTTAAGCAAATTGGTTACTAGGCCACTTTTTTCCGTATTATACCGAGTCCATTATAAAGTAAATAGGCGGAAACTGTAATGCAGCCCAAGGCATCAATATATTTTATTGCAGGATGATTTGGAGCAACAGCTACCGAAGCCAGCGCTATAACCACAGCTGTATCAACGAAAACCTTAGCTCGGTAAAGTTTTTGTTGCCCCGCAATTACAGGATCAAATTCCTCCCGAATCATAAAGGAATAACGCCACCAAAACCATGCGTTCACCAACAATCCCAAAGTTGCTACCGCAAGTCCCATGATTACACTTCCGCTCACCTTGTATGTAAATAGACGGCCAATCCCTACAACAAGCATAGCAATACCCGAGCAGACCATGGCTCCGAAAACAGTCATATTTGCAATATACTCCATGCGAACACGATATGGATGATCAGGTCCCATTTCGGGTTCCCCCACCTTATGGAGTCTGCGATAAACCCACCAAGATATAAACAGGGATGTAAGCTCAGCCGTACGCCGCAAAAAATCTGCTATTTGTGTTGCGGAACGGCTTATTATAGCGGTAATTCCTGTTATAAGCGGAGCTACCGAACTGATTAAAAAGGAAACAAACATGGTTTTTTCCCGTTTAGAAATTAAGGTTCTATCTGAATCGGACATTTTATACCCCCATAAAAGAAAATAGCACCATTATAAAATATAACGGAACCGCCACTGAAAGGGGGACAGTAATTGTATCAAAACCATGATGGGATATTAGCTCTACCAAAGCGCAGATCGGTGCCACTATTGAGGCAGCCAACAAACATAGATACCAAGGAAATGATGTAGAAATTAAAAGAACGATAAATATGGCTATAAAAGCCGCAAGGAACATAGTAATTGTACCTTCCACTGTCTTTTTCCCATCTGTATAACGACTTTTAACTATATTTTTCCCATAGGCTTTGCCAACTAATGCCGCCAACGAATCTCCAAAACCCCAGGCCATAATGGAGGCAGTTATTATATATTTCCATTGTTCCCCAAGCCATCCCCAAAATATAACAATCAATATTGACATCGCAACATATATGAGCACCAAACTCCAGCGAATTTCACCGCTTTTTCTTTGGACTAAAACCTCCATTATCTTGGGAAACCTTTCGAGATAACCTATTATGGGATACAATAACAGTGAAAATATTGCCAAATTCAGAATGGCTAAGTACCATGTGTCAAATTCATGAAGGATTATAAATATAGACATAGCACACATTATATGAAGCATTTTGCGAAATAGCTCCCTCGGCGGATGAAAAAGCGCCCTGATAACTAAAAATAAAAATACTACTATTATATAATACACAACAAAAATTCCAAACCCGGTTAAAAATCTTGGTAGCACACGTATCCTTCTCCTTGTCTAAGTTTAGCTTATCATATACTACTTTGTAGTAAAATCGTGGTTTTGATTCATTTTGGTCTGAAGTTATGTTTTTGTTTAGGATACCTATATATTTGTATATAAAAATATTTAGCCCATTAAAACCAAAAAGTAGTGACACCGTATCGCTACTTTCCAGTTTTAATGGTGAAATTTTATCATCCCTTTAAAAAATCATTTTTTCTCATGCGCTCTTCTAATTCGTTTGTTATCTCGACTAACTTGACTTGATTGGCAAATAATTTGTTTTGCAAGTCATTAATTAAAGTTTGTGCCTTTTCCAGGTCATTTTCCTTTTCCAGTAATTCTTTTTTTAACAAGTTGATTTGTTCGCTCTCCTGCTGATCAATATTGATTTCTTCCATTTTTTTTTCGAGATCGGAATAGGCTTCATCTTTTTCATTTAATCCGTTATGAAGGGTTTCTATATACCTTTCTAATTCATCGATTTTTTGTTGGGGTTCTTTTATCTCTTTTTCCAGTTCCTCCAGACGACTTTTCATCTTTAAATATTGATCTGCAATATTGATAGAGGTCAACACGGCAATCATCGATGTACTGAGTTTTTTGTTGGCCTTAGATATGACTTCCATTTTCTCATCCACAAAATTACTCACTCTTAACAGGTGCTCTTTAGTTTCAGCACCAACAATAGAATATTCCTGTCCGTTTATTTTAACTGACACCTTATTTTTTTGTTCCATTGCTTAATCAGCCCCTTTTATGGAGAAATCGTTGTTATATATATTTTCTTTATATATTTTGAATATCCTGCCTATTACCCTAACTTTCTACCAAGTTTTTCACCTGTATCAATATTAATAAAACAAAGTTTGTTCCCCATTATTGCCTTAGTTTACCTCCAAGCTTTTTATTGATTTCAGTTAAAATACTGTTATGGATAGTTTTTACTTCCTCGTCTGTAAGGGTGCGCTTCCTATCCCTATAGGTAACAGTATAGGCAATATTTTTCAAGCCTTCTCCAATCTGATCTCCTTCATAGACATCAAACAATTTAAAACTTTCCAGGATGTTGCCCCCCTCGGCTTTAATAATATCTTCAATTTGTTTTGCCAACACGGTTTTATCTACCACAACTGCAAAGTCCCTAGTTATGGACGGATACTTAGCCAATGGTTCATATGACTTTTCTATTTGTGTAAATTCCAAAACAATGCTAAAATCCAGTTCTGCACAATAACATCTTCGGCCCAAATCATAATTTTCTATTACTATGGGATGTAATTCTCCAACAGTCCCAAGAACTCTATCCCTAGCAACAATATTAGCACACCTGCCCGGGTGATAGGTAGGATGATTTTCTTCTACTATAAATTCATGTTCCTTAATTCCCAAATTGCTCAGCAGCGCTTCAATAACACCCTTTAGCGTAAAGAAATCCCCTTCCCCATACATGGCCATTACCAAGCCGGGAACTTCATAGGGTAGTTCATTTTCTGAACCGGTTTTAGGAATAAATATTTGCCCAATCTCAAAAGCTTTGAAATTTTCAACCCTGTGATTGATATTTCTGGCTACAACTTCCAACATATTTGGGAGTAAACTGGTTCGCATAACGCTGGTTTCATCCCCAAGTGGGTTTATAAGCCTCACCATGTTTCTTTTTGAGCTATTCTCACTAAGGTTTATCATGTCAATGGTTTTTGGACTGACAAAAGAATATGTCAGAATTTCATTAAATCCCATTCCATTCAAAAGGTTTTTTGCAACATCCTCTATAACCTCGTTATCAGGCTTCCCTCCCACAACTATGTTCCCTTTAGCCATGGTAGGAACTATTTTATCATACCCGAAAATCCTGGCCACTTCTTCTGCAAAATCTGCCTCCATTAAAAGGTCCATCCTATAGGTAGGCACTGTAACTTCTATAGCATTTTCTGAATTTTTTGTTTCTAACTCCAATCTTTTAAGGGTATCTGCCATTTCTTCATTGCTTAAAGAAATCCCGAGAAAATCATTTATTTTTTTCGGTCTGATTGTTACCCTATGGGGTTTTACTTTTTCGGGATAAACATCAACCGCTCCTTTTAATACTTCTCCCGCGCCTAGTTGCACAATCAATTGGCATGCCCTATCGGCAGCTAACCGCGCTATGTTGGGATCCACACCTTTCTCAAATCTTGATGAGGCTTCTGTCCTGAGGGACAATTTTTTGGAAGTCAATCTTGTAGTTCTTGCATTAAAATTGGCGGATTCTAACAGGATTGTATCTGTGTTTGCCGTTACCTCGGATTGTTCCCCACCCATTACCCCTGCAATGGCCAGAGATTTTTTTGTGTCTGCAATTACAGTCATGGAAGTGTCCAGTTTTCTTTCTGCACCGTCAAGAGTTATGAAGGATTCGTTGTTCCCGGCCTTCCTTACTATAATTTTATTTCCTTCAATGAAAGATAAGTCAAATGCATGCAGTGGTTGTCCATATTCCAGCATCACATAATTGGTGATATCCACTATATTGTTAATGGGACGTACCCCGGCGCCTATCAATCTTTGCTGCATCCACTGCGGGGAAGGGGCTATTTTTATGTTTTTAATAACCCTGGCAACATATCTACTGCATCCCTCCGTGTCTTCTATTTCCACGGATATACAATCATCAGCTTTTTCTTCTGTTTCTTTCACTTCTATTTCGGGATAATTTATTTTCTTATTTAAGGTAGCTCCCGCTTCCCTGGCTATGCCTATGATGCTTAGACAATCAGGTCTATTTGAAGTGATTTCAAATTCAATTATTTCATCCCTTAAATTAAGGACATTAGCAACATCTTCTCCCAAGGGATAGGCCTTATCCAATATCCAAATCCCGTCTTTTATTTTCTCGGGAACCATGGCTTTTGGAATACCCAATTCATCTGCGGAACATAGCATTCCTTCCGAAATTTCGCCTCTGAGTTCTCCTTTTTCTACATTCATTCCCCCCGGTAATACGGCACCATGAACCGCAACAGGGACGTAATCGCCTTCGGCAACGTTGTCGGCTCCGGTTATAACTTGAATTTTTTCTCTCCCTGTATTTACCTGACAAATAAGTAATTTATCTGCGTTGGGATGCTGTACAACGGTTTCAATTTTGCCTACCACAACATTTTTTATGTCTTCACCTAATATATCTATGTTCTCCACCAATGTCCCCGACATTGTAATTTTTTCCGCAAATTCGTTGATATCTATATCAATATCTATATAATCTCTGAGCCAATTCATCGGTACGTACATAATTTAACCTGGTTTCTAAAACCTAGACAATTATATATCCAGGTTTTTCGCCTTATTATGTATAATAAGGTGGTGGTATCACAGGATTCAACCACTCGGATCAATACCTTCGTATTAAAACCCTGTATTGCCTTGATAACCTTTTTATTATCAAGTCCTACAAGACTGTGGCTGTTAGCCACTCCTAACATTCATGTATCCCCAAAGCCTTTCAA
>JAAZJW010000295.1 GCA_012800145.1 Clostridiales bacterium
ATGGGCAGGATGTTCAGAAACGAAGGCATGTCCGTCAAACACAACCCTGAATTTACGAGCATTGAGCTTTATAAAGCCTATGCTGATTATAATGATATGATGGAAATCACCGAAAATATAGTGTCCTATGCCGCTGAGAAAGCTCTGGGTACTACTAAGATTAATTACCAAGGTCAGGAACTGGATCTAACCCCTCCTTGGGACAGGATGACAATGACAGATGCATGTAAAAGGTATGCGGAGGTAGATTTTGACAGCATTAAAACTGACGATGAAGCAATTGAGACAGGCAAAAAAATGGGGATTGAAATTAAACCTGAAATGAAGAGAGGTCACATTATCAGTGAAGTATTCGAGGAATACGTCGAAAAACATTTGGTTCAGCCTACCTTCATAACTCAATATCCGGTGGAAGTATCACCTCTGGCAAAACGAAATCCCGACAATCCGGAATTGACAAACCGATTTGAGGCCTTTATTAATACGTGGGAGATTGCAAACGCTTTTTCGGAGCTTAACGACCCTCTCGATCAGCGTGAGAGGTTTATGCAACAATTGGCACAGCGTGAAGCCGGTGACGAAGAAGCCCATATGTTGGACGAAGATTTTTTGAACGCTTTAGAAGTGGGACTGCCGCCTACGGGCGGGCTGGGAATAGGAATAGACAGAGTAATAATGCTATTGACAGATTCACCGTCTATTAGAGATGTGTTACTATTTCCTACAATGAAACCCCTGGATGAAAAAATCGGGAATTAAATATTAGGGTAAAATTAAAAACCATGGGGACGGTTTGGGCCGGTCAGTTTTTCTTGGCCGGGAAAGCCGTTCCCGTGGTTTAATTAATGTCGGGGAATAAATAAATTTGTGTAGTTTGACCGCGAACGATTATTTAACTATTATTAATAGAACAGTGATATAATGGTATTGATAGTATTGGCAGCTGTGAAAAATACTGGGGAGGGGAAGGTATGGATTTGCAGCAATTATTCAAAAAAGGGATTACTTTCGAAGCATTTGTCCCTGAGGATCAAGACGTAAATATGGAAAAATTACTGGAAATATATAATGGGATTGAAATCGATGAAAAACTATTCAATGAAATTAAATCAATAGATGAGCCCATATACATATTGGCCTTTGCTGAATTATGGTGTTCAGATTGTATTATAAATCTGCCTGCGCTCAAAAAAATAAATGAAATCAATCCTGATATTACATTCAGAATTCTACCCAAAGAGGATAATGAAAAATATATGGGGAATTATAAAATAGATGCTAAGCCCAAAATTCCCACCTTTGTCATACTGGACGATAAATTTGAAGAAATAGGAGTCTTTATTGAAAATCCTAAAATACTTAGTAACATCGTGAGCAGCGGTAATCAGGTGGAGGTTGTTGTGGCAAAGCGAAAATACCAAAAAGGGGAATATGTTAACGAGACTATAAAAGAAATGGTTAACATCATAAAAAGAAGACCCGATTAGTCGGAAGTGACAAAGCTGACACGGCAGACTGTGTGAAAAATGTCATCCTGAGCGAAGTGAAGGATCTCAAATGGCCTAAAAACGAGATTCTTCGCTACACTCAGAAATTTGCACGTGTTACCCA
>JAAZJW010000296.1 GCA_012800145.1 Clostridiales bacterium
TAATTGTCTAGGTTTTAGAAACCAGGCCATTATTGAAGGCATAAATAGCAAGGATAAAAATAAAATGGATTCGCTAATAATAATTGATTGTGACAATTTTAAGGATATTAATGATAATTACGGGCATTTAAAAGGGGATCTAGCATTGGAAAATATCAGTAAGGGTTTGAGACTTACCTTTCGGCAAACTGATATTGTGGGGCGCATTGGAGGGGATGAATTTTGCGTGTATATGCATGATATTCCTTCAGTGGATTTTGTTTATTCAAAATGCCGACAATTAGTGCACAACATTCAGGAATTAAACAAGGAATTCCAAATTAATGTTAGCATAGGAATAGCAATTTTAAAGAAACAGAGCACTTATGAAAACCTGTTTAAACAGGCAGATGATGCTTTGTACCGTGCTAAAACAAATGGCCGTTCACAAATTATTATTTATAGGGAGAAAACCGCAAAAAGCCGTGGGTCGAGCATATCATATGTTTGAGGTGAAAGTCTGATGGTTCCTCTGTGGTTTCCCAAACTCCTTCTTTCCCTTAAGAAGGGGTTTTCATTTTTGAATATATAACAAAGGGTTTTTTGTAGTAGAATAGAATATATGTAGTTAGGGAAAAACAACATAGGGAAAAACTAATTGATGAAGAGGTGGCAGGTTTGAAAGCAGAAATTATTGCTGTTGGTACAGAATTACTGTTAGGAGAGACAGTTAACACGAATGCACAGTATATTGCCAGGGAACTGGCTAATCTGGGGATTGATACATATTATCAATCTGTTGTTGGAGACAATGCTGAAAGGCTACATGAGGCATATAAAATAGCTTTTGGAAGGGCAGATCTGGTGATTACCACGGGAGGACTTGGGCCTACAAAAGACGACATGACCAAAGAGGTTGCAGCCCAATTTTTGAATAAAAAGATGGTACCCCATGAGGAATCTTTAAAATCGATAAAAGAATTTTTTGCAAAAAGGGGACTGCCTGTAAATGATGGAAACAGGAAACAAGGATATTTTCCGGAAGGAGCTATTGTTCTACCAAATTCCGTCGGCACAGCTCCGGCGTGCATTATAGAAGATAAAAATATAAAACTAATCTTGTTGCCGGGACCGCCAAGGGAAAATAAGCCATTATTCAAAACTTATATTATTCCTTATTTACAGAAATATCGGGACAAGGTATTTGTATCCAAAACCCTCAATGTCACCGGCATAGGCGAAGGACAGATGGAAGAAATGATAATGGACATTATAGAAAATCAAACAAACCCAACCGTGGCTCCATACTCCAGAGCACGGGCCATAACCATCAGGATAGCAGCCGGTGCATCTACACGGGAAGAGGCAGAAAGGCTGATTGCTCCGGTTGAAAGTCAAATAAGGGACAGATTAGGTATTTATGTTTATGGGGAAGGGGATATAAGCCTGGAAGCTGTAGTGGCTGAACTTCTAATTGAAAAGGGATTGACTATTGCTACCGCTGAATCATGTACAGGCGGATTATTATCAGCAAGATTGATCAACTATCCCGGAATATCTTCTGTTTTTATGGAAGGGGTTATTTCCTATAGCAATCAATCTAAGACAAGGCTCCTGGGTGTAAAACCGGAAACATTGGAGAAACACGGTGCTGTCAGTGAAGAAACGGCCAAGGAAATGGCTGAAGGCATACGCAAGGTTGCAGGTACTGATATAGGAGTATCCATTACAGGCGTAGCGGGACCTGATGGAGGCACCGAAAGGCATCCTGTTGGCCTTGCATATATAGGAATTTGTATAAACGGGGTTACAAAAATTAAAAAGATAAATTCAAGCGGAAGCAGAAATAGGATAAGGAATAGGTTAGCAAATACGGCATTAGATTTTATCAGAAGGGAAATATTATAAGTGAACAGTGAGCTGTATGTTATATAATTTTTGGATGGATAAAATGAATTTGTACATGGAGACTCAGCTATGATAGTCAGAACAATTATAATAAAACTTTATGCTCCTTGGGTGCATTCACTCAAAGAAA
>JAAZJW010000297.1 GCA_012800145.1 Clostridiales bacterium
GTCGCTATTATACTTTTAGTTGTAAACAGATTCAGTATTGGGGAAAATCATATAGTACAGTTATTTTTAACAGCTAATATGGTTATTGGTGCATTTAACCTCATACCGATTTTGCCATTGGACGGCGGAAGAATTGTAAGGGGAATTATGGGGCATTATTTTGGGATTAGAAAGGCCACATATATAATCATAAGACTTGGGTATTGTATATGTATATTATTTTTTGTTATTGGAACGTATGCTGCTTTGGTTTATAATATAGAATATATTTTTATAAGTTTTTTGTTTGTTTATATATTTTTTTCCACGAGGGGGGAAAAGGAAAAAATTGACCTTATATTTGCAAAAAACCTTGTTTTAAGAAAAAAATCCCTGTTTAATGAAGGAATCATGGATGTCAAACATATAGTAGCCATGGAATCTATTAATATAAAAAATATATTTGACGAATTTACACTAGAACAATATTGTATAATAACCATAACAGATGCGGAAGGAAAGGTAATTGGAAATTTGTCGGAAAGTGAGGTTATAGACGCTGTTATTGAACATGATAGCAATATAACCTTAGGGGAGTTTTACAACCTAATCCATTTGTCATTCTAGGGTGGACGAAACATATTTGAATCATGGGGATTTTCGTCTGACCCGAACACACTTTATTTTTTATGTTATTATATATGGATAGATAAAAATCAAAACTAGAGATTAGAATGAACCTTGAAGGGAGAAAATTGATGGGGAAATTGCAAATTGACAATTTGTTGTACAGAGTTGAAAAACCTGCCAGATATCTGGGTAATGAGCTGAACAGTGTGCATAAAGAAATAAACGAAAATATAATTCGCTTTGCTTTTTGTTTTCCCGATATTTATGAAATAGGAATGAGTCATTTAGGAATGCAAATCCTATATCATTTATTAAATAAACAGGAAAATGTTTTTTGTGAAAGAGTATTTGCTCCTGCCATTGATATGGAAAAGCAAATGAGGGATAATAATGTTCCCTTGTTCGCCCTGGAAAGCAGACAACCCATTAGAAATTTTGATTTTGTCGGATTTACTTTACAGTATGAATTGAGTTACACCAACATATTAAATATGTTGAGCTTGGCAGGGGTACCCATATATAGTGGGGATCGGGAAGAAGAGGATCCTATTGTAATAGTCGGAGGACCTTGTGCATATAATTGTGAACCCATAGCAGACTTTATTGATATAGCTGTGTTGGGGGAAGCGGAAGAGGCTATCTTGGAAATTATGGAACTGTATAGTAAAATGAAAGAAGAAGGTTATAATAGGTTTGAATTTTTGAAAAGGGCTGTCCTGCTCGAAGGGGTATATGTTCCTTCGTTTTATGATGTGACTTATAATGATGACGGAACCGTCAAGGTTATCATCCCTAAATATGAGGGTGTGCCCGGAACGATACGTAAAAGAATTGTCGAAAACTTAGACAATGTTTTTTATCCTGAAGAGATTATCGTACCATATTTAAATATTGTACATGATAGAATTATGCTAGAGATATTCAGAGGATGCATCAGAGGATGCCGTTTTTGTCAAGCCGGATTTATTTACAGGCCTGTCAGAGAAAAATCCTTCGACAGGTTACAGGGATTAGCAGAAAAACTTATTTCCAACACAGGATACGGTGAGATTTCCCTTGCATCCCTAAGTACCAGCGATTATTCGGAATTAGGGAAAATAGTTAAACATTTGATGGAGGAATATGGGAACAAAAGAATAGGCATATCTTTGCCATCACTAAGGCTAGACAGCTTTTCATTGCAAATAATTAAAGAAATACAAAGAGTAAAAAAAACAGGCTTAACCTTTGCACCGGAAGCGGGGAGCCAAAGACTCAGGGATGTTATTAACAAAGGAATTACGGAAAGTGACCTAATTGACGCCGTTAAAGATGTTTTCCATTCTGGCTGGAACAACATAAAGTTATATTTTATGATTGGACTTCCTACGGAAACGGATGAAGATATACTGGAAATTAAAGAATTAGTCTTCAGGGTAGTCGATGAATATTATAAGGTGCCCAAGGAGCAAAGAGGGAAAAGGCTAAATGTTACAGTAAGCGCTTCAACATTTGTACCAAAACCTTTTACCCCATTTCAATGGGAGCCTCAATCTACACAGGAAGAAGTTTGCGCGAAGCAAAAATTATTGGCATCGAATATCAGAAACAAAAATGTTACACTTGATTATCATGACCCTAAAACGAGTTTTTTGGAAGCCGTGTTTGCCGGAGGGGACAGAAAACTTTCCAAGGTATTGGAATTTGCCTTGGGGGAAGGGTGTAAGTTTGACGGTTGGATGGAACATTTTGATTTTGATAAATGGATGGCTGCGTTTAAAAAGGCAAATATTGACCCCACTTTCTATGCTAACAGGCGTCGGGGGTATGATGAGATATTACCATGGGATCATATTGATGTAGGGGTTAGTAAACAGTTTTTAATAAGAGAAAATGAAAATTCTAAACAAGCTAGGGTCACGCCCAACTGCAGGGTAAATTGTGCGGGATGTGGCATTAATCAGGTTTTTGCGGGAGGAATATGCTAATGGCAATTATGCGCTCGAGATTTTACAAAAAAGGCGATATGGTATTTATCTCTCATTTAGATTTAATAAGGATTTTCGAGAGAGCGACTAGAAGGGCGGATATACCCATTGATTATACTCAGGGGTTTAACCCCCATCCCATTATGGCATTTGCAACGGCATTAGGGGTAGGGGTGGCCAGTGAGGGCGAGTATATCGACATGCAATTGAGCAATAATATGGATAATGAGCTATTTATGAAAAAGTTAAACAATGTTTTGCCGGACGGGTTAAAAATAATTAAAAGCAAGATTATTACCGATAACGCAAAATCATTGATGTCCATAATACGCAGTTCAACTTATCTGGTTAAACTGAGGACTAAGAAATTATTGAGTGAAACAGATATGAAACAGCACATAGACAATCTTTTAGATAGGAAGGTAATAGTAGAATTAAAGCAAAAAAAACAAAGGCGCGGACGTAAAAACAGAAAACCTGAATTTAGGGAGGTTAATATCAGACCTCTTATAAAAAACGTGGAACCATTTTTGTTGGATGAACACGAGGTTTTGTTAAAAATGCACCTTGCGGCCGGCAGTCAGGGTAATCTTAAGCCTGAAGTGGTTGTTGATAAACTGTGTGAATTGGCCAATTTACCTATAGAACAGTATGAAACCAGGGTTAAAAGGTTGGGTTTATTTATAAATGGAGGTAATAAATTTTTAACTCCCTTAGATGAGGAAGCGTGGAATATATGAATCAAATTATAGTGGATGTAGGCATTAGTGAAAATAGATTAGCATTAGTGGAAGATGAAGAATTAGTAGAATTATATATAGAAAGACAAAACAACAGACGAATGGTTGGTAATATTTATAAGGGCAGAATAGCCAATGTTTTGCCGGGGATGCAGGCTGCCTTCGTTGATATCGGGCTTGAAAAAAATTGTTTCCTTTATATTAAGGATGCCTTGAAGCAGGATTTGTTTAACAAGGATGAAACATATTACAAGGACATACCCATAACAGATGTTGTGAAACAGGGCCAAGAAATAACTGTACAGGTTATTAAAGAGCCTCTGGGAACCAAAGGAGCTAGGGTAACCACTAACATTACATTGCCCGGGAGGTACTTGGTCTTAATGCCCCATACAAGTTATATAGGTGTATCCAGAAGAATAGTGTGTTCCGAGGAGAGGGAAAGGTTAAGGGAAGCAATAGAGCAGTTAAGACCGCATAACATGGGTATTATTGTCAGAACTGTAGCAGAAGGAAAAAATGGGGAAGATTTTGATGAGGATATCAAGTTTTTGTTGAAGCTGTGGCAAAAAATTGAGAGAGAAAGGAAAATAAACCCTGCCCCAAAATTAATTCACAGGGATTTTGACCTGATAAGTAAAACCATACGGGACACTTTCAGTAAGGATATAGATAAATTTGTTATAAACAATGCAAAAGAGTACAAAAACGCCCTGGAATTAGTGGAATTATTGTCCCCGTCATTAAAATCCAGAATTTCTTATTTTGATGAAGATATTGAAATTTTTAATTATTATAAAATAGAATCACAAATCAACAAATCCCTGAACAGAAAGATATGGCTAAAAAGTGGGGGCTATATAGTCATCGACAGTACAGAAGCATTTACCATTATCGATGTAAATACAGGGAAATATGTTGGCAGTATAGGCTTGGAGGATACAGTTTTAAATACTAATCTTGAGGCAGCGGACGAAATTGCAAAACAGTTAAGATTGCGCGATATAGGCGGTATTATTATAATAGATTTTATAGACATGGTGGATGAGGAAGATAATCAGAAGGTAATCGATGCTTTGGAAAAAGCCTTGAGCAAAGACAAAACCAGAAGTAAAGTGCTGGGAATGACACAGCTGGGCTTAGTTGAAATGACAAGAAAAAAAGTCAGGTTGGGATTAGATAGACTGTTACAAAAAAAATGTCAATATTGTGGCGGCTCAGGCAGACTGGCTAATGAATATACCTTGTTATATAAATTTGAAAAGGAAATGATACGAATCAGTATGCATACTAATGCCGAAGCTGTTATTTTTGAAACAAACCCAACAGTTTTACAGGTTTTTAAGGAAGAGAAATCTATGCTTGAAAAAATAGATGCTGAAACTGATTTGAAATCATTTATAATTCCCAACATCCATTTGCACCATAACGAGATACAGGTAAAAGCCATGGGAGACATGGAAAGCATTAAAAAGTTGATAGATAAAAACGAGGTAATACTATAAAATAACTATAGGAGCCGAGATTTAAATTATTGACATCAACGTTGTAATATGATAGTATATATCGGCAGGTAACCGCACGGATCGGGTTCTAAACGATAAGTACCTAGTCATCCGGCGAATTCAGGTTCAGGAGGTAGTATTTCAATGTACGCAATTATTGAAACAGGCGGTAAACAGTACAGGGTAAAAGAAGGGGATACATTAATTGTTGAGAAATTAGAAGCCGAACAAGGTGATATAGTTACCATTGACGATGTGTTGGCAGTTTCAAAAGCCGGCAAATTAACTATAGGAGGCCCCACAGTTGATGGAGCTAAAGTTGAAGCGAGGGTAATTGAACAGGGCAAATCCAAGAAAATTATCGTTTTTAAATACAAGCCCAAGAAAAATTATAGAAAAAAACGTGGCCACCGTCAATTGTATACAAAACTAGTTATTGAAAAAATTAATGCATAGGCATATCTATGATCTTAATTTCGATTTATCGTAACTCTAATAAAGCAATTGAACGGTTTGTCATAGAAGGCCATGCACATATGGCTGATCCGGGAAAAGATATTGTCTGTGCCGCGGTTTCAGCTTTAGGACAAACTACGGTATTGTCACTCCGCCAAATAGCCAATATAGATATTGAATATGAAATTAAAAAAGGATATCTGGGATGTAAATTGCCAAAAAAGTTGACGGGAAAGGAATTATATGAATCAGAGCTCTTGATTGATACTATGCTTTTAGGGTTAAAAAACATACAGGAAGGTTATCCGAAACATGTCAAAATTCGTGACAAGGAGGTGTAGGTAATGTTATTTAAAATGGATCTTCAATTATTTGCGAGTAAAAAGGGAGTAGGTAGTTCTAGAAACGGTCGTGACAGTATTTCGAAAAGACTGGGTACAAAAAGGGGAGACGGGCAGTTTGTTACAGCAGGTAATATTCTGGTAAGACAAAGAGGAACAAGGATTCACCCGGGTACTAATGTTAGCATGGGAGCAGACAACACCCTTTTTGCATTAATAGATGGAGTTGTAAAATTTGAAAGAAGAGGCAAAAATAGAAAACAAGTAAGTATCTATCCGAAAGAAAGCTTAGTAGCCGTTAATTAATAAAAACCGCCCATGGCGGTTTTTGTTGTTTTGGCTATGATTCACCAACCCACTTGTTTTATAATCATTGTATCTTTAGAAAGGTGATCATATGTTTATTGATAAAGCAAAAATACATTTAAAGGCAGGTAAGGGTGGGGACGGTGCGGTTGCCTTCAGAAGGGAAGCTCATGTTCCTGCAGGCGGACCTGCCGGAGGAGACGGGGGCAAAGGTGGGGACATTATATTTCAGGTAGATGAAGGCATGAGAACATTGATGGATTTTAGGTATAAAAGACATTATAGCGCATCCAACGGGGAGGATGGCAAGGGTAAAAACATGTATGGCAAAGACGGTGAAAACCTGTTGTTGAGGGTTCCTCCGGGTACTATCATCAGGGAAGAAAAAACAGGGCATATTATTGCAGATTTAACAGACAGCGATGATACAGTTGTGGTAGCAAAAGGGGGCAGAGGCGGAAAAGGTAATACACATTTTAAAACATCAACAAGACAAGCTCCAAGATTTGCAACAGCCGGGGAACAGGGGCAGGAACTTACGGTAACATTAGAATTAAAATTAATCGCGGATGTGGGTTTAATAGGTTTTCCGAATGTGGGGAAATCTACTCTCCTATCCGTATTAACCAGCGCGAAACCTAAAATAGCGAACTATCATTTTACCACTCTTACGCCTAATTTGGGTGTAGTTCAAACCAAACATGGAGATAGTTTCGTTTTAGCAGACATTCCTGGACTAATAGAAGGTGCACATGAAGGAGCCGGGCTTGGTCATAAATTTTTAAGACATATAGAACGCACAAAACTGCTTTTGCATGTTATTGATATATCAGGAATGGAGGGCAGGGACCCGGTGGAGGATTTTAGAAAAATAAATGAAGAACTCTGCCTGTATAACAAGGAACTTGCTGGGAGACCACAAATTGTAGTAGCGAACAAAACTGATATTTTAGGTCCGCATGATAACCTTGAAAAGTTAAAATCGGCTCTTAAGGAACAAGAAATAAAGGTATTCCCCGTATCAGCTGTTACCGGCTGGGGATTAGATGAACTTTTAGGTTATGTGTCTAGGAAATTAAAAGAGTTGGAAAAAATACATAAGGAAACTGTTATAAAAAAAGAGGAAAAAATATATAGGTATGAAGAGCCGGAGGATAAACATCATTTTACTGTTTATATTGAAGACGGTATTTATGTTGTGGAGGGCGAATTTATTAAAAGGTTAATAGATTCTACCGATTTTGAAGATATGGAATCCCTGAGTTATTTTCAAAGGGTACTAAAAAATAGGGGGGTCATCGATAAATTAAAAGAGCTGGGTATGTCCGAGGGTGATTCGGTGAGGATGTATGGCATTGAGTTTGAACATTTTGAGTAGGAACCACATCTATTTTAAATAAAAAACATAGGAGACTTAGTAAATTGGGTAAAGATAGGAGTTCAAATATACAAGTTTTGAAAGATAATAGAATAGGTATAATGGGGGGGACCTTTGATCCGATTCATTATGCTCATCTGTTTATTGCACAGACGGCTTTGGATGAGCTTAATTTGGACAAGATTTTATTTATACCAACCGGAAGGCCACCTCATAAACGGGAAAACATAATAACTGATGCCTGCAAACGGATAGACATGCTTAAATTGGCGGTTAAAAGCAATCCTAAATTTGATATCTCTACCATAGAAATTACTAGGGGGAAAACATCCTATACTATTGATACAATCAGGGAATTGCAACAATATTACAATAAAGGAACAGAATTTTATTTTATTATGGGTTCAGACGCATTCAAATACATAGAAACCTGGAAAAATTATAAGGAGCTCCTTAAGATAGCCAAATTCGTTGTGATGACTAGACAGGTATTAAGGAATGGACTATTAGATGAAAAGATAAGATTCCTCACAAAAGAGCGGGATGCAAACATTAAAAAAATTGAAATACCATTTTTGGATATCTCATCAACAATTATCAGGAAAAGGGTGAAAGAAGGAAACCCCATAAAATATCTGTTACCCGAAAATGTGGAAAAATATATATTTGATAATGGGTTGTATATGGAATAAGGGGTGATATATTGGGACCGGATCTAATTGAAAGAATTCATTCTGAATTAAAACAGAATATGTCATCTCGTAGGTACAGACATACTATGGGTGTAGTTGATGCGGCGGTTTATTTAGCAAAAAAATATAGTGTTGATATACAAGCTGCATATATAGCGGCATTGCTACATGATTATGCAAAAGATTTTTCAGAAAAGCAGACGCAAACGTATATAAACCGGAATGGTTTAATAATCGATGAAACTATGTCTAATGTATATCAACTGCTTCATGGTAAGGTTGCCGCACATATAGCAAGGGAACAATTTAACATCAAAGACAGGGATATTCTGAATGCAATAGAATATCATACAACGGGAAGAAAAAAAATGAGTAAACTGGAGAAAATTATTTATCTGGCGGATTTTATAGAACCCGGAAGGAATTATGCAGGTGTAGAAGAACTGCGAATAGTTGCTAAACAGGATTTAGATAAAGCAGTTTTATTGGCTCTAGATAATACCATTAAATATGTAATATTCATGGGGGAATTGTTACACACAAATACTGTTGAAGCCAGAAATACATTACTACTGGAGAAATGATTGGCATGGAATTGTAAACGGATGTTGTTTTGGTTTATATATGTGAACATGCGGCCCTTAACTGCGAAAAGTATATGATCTTTCTTATGTACAAGAAAGTCATATACTTTTTGTATAATCAATATATTAGTACAGAAGCTTTTTAAAAGGGATTTTTATATATGGATTGTTAAGGGGGAACATTATAATGGGAATTACAATATCTTTTTTGGTATTTACAATAAGCCTGATAATAATAATTAAAGGTGGGGACTGGTTTGTGGATTCTGCCACGGCGGTAGCACAAATAACAGGTATACCAAACATACTAATCGGAGCAACTATAGTGAGTGTCGCGACAACTCTGCCGGAGCTGTTGGTTTCCTCCATAGCAACATATAACCAATACTATGACATCGCTATAGGAAATGTCGTAGGCTCTATAATATGTAACATAGGGCTAATATTAGGGCTGGTGGCAATATTGTCTCCCGTAAAAATCAATAGAAAAAGTTTTTCCATAAAAGGCGGATTTATGTTATTGAGTTGTATAATACTGTTTATATTGTTGCAGGATACGATTATTACGGGAAGGGAAGGCAATTTGTTACTGGTTCTGTTTGTTGTATATATTTTTTTAAATATAATTGAATTAAAATCTAAACCCCAAACGGGTCCCGTGGACCATGAATTCAAAAGATGTGATAGCAGGGGAATTTTCAAAATAGTAGCCAAATTTATTATAGGTGCTATGCTAATTGTTATAGGCGCAAAACTGATGGTTGAAAGCGGGGTAAAAATTGCAAGGTTTT
Source organism: Clostridiales bacterium (assembly GCA_012800145.1). Taxonomy (GTDB): domain Bacteria; phylum Bacillota; class Clostridia; order Peptostreptococcales; family Natronincolaceae; genus JAAZJW01. The sequence goes on from JAAZJW010000297.1 coordinate 9,370, forward strand.
TGAAAGTCCCGGAACAATTTATAAGCCTGACTTTGATTGCACTTGGCACCTCTTTACCTGAACTTGTTACAGCGATCAGTTCGATACTAAAAAGACAGGAGGGGATTTCTATCGGTAATATTTTGGGTGCTAATATACTTGACATGCTTATGGTTCTTGGGGTATCCTCTAAAATAGGAGGAAAAGGGATAATTATAAGTTACCAAAACATTATGTTTGGTGCTAGAATTTACAATATACCGCAAACACTATATTTGGACTTGCCGGTCGCCTTATTTCTAATGTCGGTGCTCGTAATCGGCGGTATGGTTTCTAAAAAGATAGGGAGAATCTTAGGGATATCTCTTTTATTTATATATTTAACATATTTAACGGCTCTAACAAAACTTTTCTTATAAATATTCAAATTGGAGGGGTAAAATGGAAAATGAACTAAACAATGTTATTTACCGGGTTTGTGAGGCTATTGACAGAAAAACGGGGGAGGATATAGTGGTTTTGGATCTCCGAAGGATTACGTCCATATGTGATTATTTTATTATCACAAGTGCCGCCTCTACCAGGCAGGTAAAATTAATAACCGATGAAATCCAGGAAGAACTATCAGAATCAAACATAGAATTATTGAATAGGGAAGGCTACGACGGCGGAAGATGGGTATTACTGGATTATGGGGACATTGTTATACATATTTTTCATGAAAAGGAAAGAGAGTTTTATAATATAGAGGGAATATGGAAAGATGCAGGTAAGGTGCATATTGACATAGATTGAAATTAAATGTTTATGTAGTAATATAGCGGAACAAAAAATAGTATAGGAAAAATAATAAATCTAAAAACAAGAACACCAGGGGGAATACAGACTGTGTGAAAAATGTCATCCTGAGCGAAGCGAAGGATCTCAA
>JAAZJW010000298.1 GCA_012800145.1 Clostridiales bacterium
ATTCAGAACCGCTAGCTGAAAAAAAGGCAGACTTTGTTTCGCCTGCTACGGCTGAGGCTAACAAAGTTTTTCCTGTCCCCGGGGGGCCATAAAATAATATGCCTTTGGGGATTCTGGCACCCATTTTTTTATATCTTTCTGTTTTATTGAAAAAATCAATAACTTCCATTAGTTCATCCTTGACCCCCTCCAGCCCGGCAACATCCTGAAAGGTAGTCTTCGGTTTAGTGAAAAATTCATTGGAACTTTGGTCCTTATCTTTCTTTTCTGTATTTAAGGTTGCATGTGCATATTGTGGATTTTTATTTAATCTTGTATAATAGATAAATAGCAAAATAGTTATGCCCAAAACTAACACATTATTTTTTAATATAGATATATCGCCAAATTGGAAATTTGCAAATTGGGAAATACTTGATATAACAGTCAATGCTGTAAATATATACAGAGCAAACTTAACTATTTTCCTTTTCATATAGTCACCAACCTTTTTGTAGTCTTTGATGTTAGCTTACCCAAAATAAAAGCAAACATAATTGGTATAAATACAGAAATGTAGGAAAAAAATACAAAGCTATTATCGGAATATATATTGACAAAAGATTTATACATTGATAAACTATATAGGTAAATAAAGTAGAAGACATCCGCTTCTCACCTTACAGCATTGGCTAGTCGGGTTAATATTGGATCATATCAATTATTTTGCATTTTGCGATTACATTGAAACTGTGCGGATAGTCCTACTATCCGCTATATTTTTGCAAAAAAGTATTGTAGACGGAGCACAAGTAAGGTGTATTCATATGTCATGGGATTTTTTAAAGATATGGGAGGTGTCAAGTTATTAAGGAATTTAATGGTCAGCAAATTAATGAAGATATCAGGGACAGGGAAATAAGAGTTATTGACATAAATGGTGACCAGTTGGGAATTATGTCAGCTAGGGAAGCACAAAAAATTGCGAACAGCAAAAATTTGGATTTGGTAAAGGTTGCACCCCAGGCAAAACCACCTGTTTGCAAAATTATGGATTATGGGAAATACAAGTATGAAATGGCAAAAAAGGAAAAAGAAGCGAGAAAAAATCAAAAAACGGTAGATGTTAAAGAAATAAGGCTCAGTGCAAATATTGAGGCCCATGATCTGAATGTTAAAGCAAATCAAGCTAACAAATTTCTAAAAAACGGGGATAAGGTTAAAGTATCCCTTAGGTTTAGAGGTAGGGAACTTAGCAATACCAGTAGGGGCCAAGGTGTAATTAGAGAATTTGCCACCCTTCTGGAAGAAGTAGGTGTTGTGGAAAGAGAAGCAAGGCTGGAAGGAAGACAGATGATCATGATTCTGGCTCCGAAAAACACATAATTTGAGGGGAGGAAACACGATGCCAAAAATGAAAACTCATAGAGGAGCGGCAAAAAGGTTTAAGAAAACAGCTACAGGTAAACTTAAAAGAAACAAGGCCTTCAAAAGCCATATTTTAACTAAAAAATCACCTAAGAGAAAAAGAAAACTCAGAAAACCTGGAATAGTATCCAAAGGGGATCAAAAAAGAATTGCACAATTGTTACCATATAAATAAATGCAGAAAAGAGGGAGGTAAGTAACAATGGCTAGGGTAAAGACCGGGAAAACAGCACATAAAAGACATAAGAAAATTTTGAAATTGGCAAGAGGTTATAGGGGGGCAAGAAGTAAGTTGTACAGGCCTGCTAACCAATTTGTTATGAAGGCATTGAGCAATGCATATGTGGGCAGAAAGTTGAAAAAAAGAGATTTTAGAAGACTTTGGATTACAAGAATAAACGCCGCTGCCAGATTAAATGGTATTTCTTATTCAAGGTTTATGAACGGTTTAAAGCTATCAGGCATTAAAATGAACAGAAAGATGTTATCAGAAATGGCTATTTACGACAAGGAAGGTTTCGCACAATTAGTTGAAATAGCGAAACAAAAATTAGAGGCATAATTGGTCAGTTGATCAGTTGGTCGGTTGGTCGGTTAGTCAGTTGGTCGGTTGGTCGAACAGTACTATATAGATATGTAACGGAAAATCTATTCTCCTGCAGATATGTAGGGAGAATTCATTCTTCCATATGGATATGCAGCGAAAAGTCTATTCTTCTATAAATATGTGGCGGGGAATTCACTTTTATATATATATGTAGCGGAGAATTCATTCTCCGCGTGCCTAGGGGGATTGGTCAAACAGCAAAATGAATTGGTGGTTGAATGAAAACAAAATCAATTAGCAGTGAAAGCAATGCAATAATCAAGCATATTAAATCACTTCGGCTCAGGAAACAAAGAACAAAAAATCGGCAATTTGTAATAGAGGGTGTAAGAATCACTGAAGAGTGCCTAAAACATGGTGGGCGTATTGAATATGTTGTTTATAACAAAGGCCTACATAATGTTCAGGGTGGCGCAAACTTATTGAATAGGCTCTCTAAAAGAGGTTATGCTATTTATGAAGTACCTGGCCCGCTATTTAACAAAATTGCGACAACCGAGAATCCCCAGGGCATTATGGCAGTGGTTAATATGAAAAACATAACCCTGGAAGATTTAAAACTTAAGGATGATAAAGGGTTATTTTTCGTTATATTGGATAGGGTACAGGATCCCGGAAACATGGGCACAATTATACGTACATCCGAAAGTGCTAATATCGATGCCATAATAATAACCGGTGGGAGCGTTGATCCTTATAATGATAAGGTCCTTAGAGCCACAATGGGGGCCATATTTTATTTGCCTGTCATACAATATAAGGATGATAGGTGGATGGAACATTTAAGGGAAAAGGGTGTAAAATTAATAGCATCGGATTTAGATACTGACAAAACCTATATTGACATTGATTATAGCGGAAATATAGGTATAATAATCGGCAATGAGGCAAATGGAATTGACAAAAAAATATTATGTAATGTAGACGAGAAAGTCATAATTCCTATTTTAGGTAATATAGAATCTTTAAATGCAGCTATAGCCGCCGGCATTTTAATATATAAGGCTGTTGAAAAAAGAAATTTAGAAAAAAATTGAACATTTTTTAGGTTATATTTATTCATATAAAATATAAACCCAACTTGTTTCAACCTTTAAGCTATGCTATAATATGTATACAATGGCTTAGGGGAAGGGAAGTGGAACAATGAAAACTCGCGATATATTCTGGAAACTATTTGAGTTGACAGGTTCCGTTATAGCCTATATTATGTATAAAAAACTATCGATTGATAATTGATAATAGATTAATAAATTAAATAAATTAAAAACGTTGATGGAGAAAAGTAAGCTATAAACTGTTTTAAAAGAGAAAAGATAACATGGGCTGAAATTATCTTAGAACAAGTATAGAAGAAGTTCACTCCGGAGTTATAGGACCGAAGTCTTAAATTGTAGGTTTTATCGGTTGATGCCGTTAATATAATAGAGTGATTTGTTATTTGTTTATTGCAAGTCATTAGGGTGGTACCACGGAATGGAAGCTTCGTCCCTTGAGGGATGAGGTTTTTTTTATTTACAATCAGAGGAGAGATGCAGTATGGAGTCAAGGTTAAAGGCCCTGGAAAAAGAGGCAAGGCTGGAAATTAAGGAAGCCAGTTCGATAGAGGCCTTGGAAAAGGCAAGGGTACATTATTTAGGCAAAAAAGGTGAATTAACCAAAATATTGAGGGGCATGGGTGCTCTGAAGGCAGAAGAACGTCCCTTAATAGGCAAAATGGCTAACACTATCAGAGAAAATATTGGGGATGAACTGGACAAGGCTAAAAAGGTCATAAATGACAAGGAACTGGAGAAAAAATTACAATCCGAAACAATTGATGTTACAATGCCGGGAAAGGAAATAAAAATAGGGAAAAGACATCCTCTTACACAGGCCATGGATGATCTTAAAGATATATTTATAAGTATGGGTTTTGAGGTTGCCGAAGGACCTGAGGTTGAAACTGTATATTATAACTTTGATGCCCTAAACGCACCTGAGGACCATCCGTCGAGGGACATGAGTGATACCTTCTATATAAATGAAAACATAATTTTAAGAACCCAAACCTCACCGGTGCAGGTCAGGGTTATGGAGAAAACAAAACCGCCAATTAGGATTGTTTCTTTAGGACGCTGTTTCAGGAATGATACCCCTGATGCTACACATTCTCCCATGTTTCATCAAATTGAAGGTCTTGTAGTGGACAAGGGTATAACCATGGGAGACCTGAAGGGTACACTGGGGGTATTTGCAAAACATTTCTTTGGGCCCGATACCCAAATAAAATTCAGACCGCATAACTTCCCCTTCACCGAACCCAGTGCAGAAGTCGATGCAACATGTTTTAAATGTGGAGGAAAGGGATGCAGTGTATGCAAGGGCAGCGGTTGGATGGAAGTCCTAGGTTCGGGCATGGTTCATCCGAATGTTTTGAAAAATTGCGGCATAGACCCCGAAATATATAGTGGATTTGCATTCGGCATGGGGATAGACCGTTTAGCCATGCAAAAATATGAAATTGACGACATTCGTCTGTTGTTTGAAAATGATATGCGTTTTATTGAACAATTTTAGTTTGGGCAGATGGATGTGTACATTTGTCTGATAATATTCAGTTGGTCGGTTGGTCAGGGAACGGTTGGCCAGGCTTGGGTGACAAAAGGGGACGTACCCAATTTGTCACATTTATCATATGGATATTTGGCAAACAAAAGAAGATAAGTGACAAATTGGGTACGGCAGACTGTGTGAAAAAGCACTTTTCTCGCTTTTTGTCATTCTGAGTGTAACGAAGAATCTCGTTTTTAGGCCATTTGAGATCCTTCGCTTCGCTCAGGATGACATTTTTCACACAGTCTGACG
>JAAZJW010000299.1 GCA_012800145.1 Clostridiales bacterium
CGTCAGACTGTGTGAAAAAGCACTTTTCTCGCTTTTTGTCATTCTGAGTGTAGCGAAGAATCTCGTTTTTAGGCCATTTGAGATCCTTCGCTTCGCTCAGGATGACATTTTTCACACAGTCTGCCGTCCCCATTGCACCCTTCGTCCCGGAATGACAAAAATGTGTCGAACAAAACGTCCCCTTGTCACAAAACGTCCCCTTGTCACAAAACGTCCCCTTGCCACACTTCACCGCATCTAAAATTTGAATACAATCCCCACTATAGCCGAACCTATTAAATAGGTTATGGGATGCCTTTCATATTTGTTTATTAAAAATATAATAACACCGAATAATATAACTGCCTTCATATCTAATATCGGAAGAATTTTGATATCGAATATCGATGAGGTTTTGGACACAGCATTGTACCTGTCGATGTTAAACAGCGACATTTTTGCTACTCCAAAACCTACAGCTGCAATCAGGCCCGTTACTGCCGGTCTTATGCCGCTAAAGGCGGATTTTACAATCCTCGCTTCGCCGAATTTCATGAAATAATGAGCAACCAACAATATAATTATAACAGACGGGGTTACAACCCCTATGGTTGCTACTATGCCCCCTAATGTTCCCGCTGTTATATTGCCTGTAAATGTAGCTGCATTTACGCCTATAGGTCCCGGTGTAGATTCCGAAATTGCTATCATATCTAATATTTGTTTTTGGGTAATCCATCCGTATTTACCTGCTAATTGTTTAATAAACGGCAAGGTGGCAAGTCCCCCGCCTATGGCAAATAGGCCTATCTTAAAAAATTCAAAGTATAATTTCAAATAAATCATTCTATGCCCTCACCTTCAGCCTCAATACAGTTCCTTCCCCTGAGGATACCTAACAATGCAGATGCAACTACTACAATGATTGGTGTAAAATCGGTAAAAGCCACAAATATAAATGCGGCTATAAATATTGCTATGCATACCCAATCCTTTACAACCTGTTTGAACATTTTTAACACCGTATTTGCGATCAGTGCAACAACCCCAACCCTTATGCCCCCGAAAGCATACTGTACGATTTTATGGTGTTGGAATTGTTTAAAAAATGTTGTTATTACAGTTATCACAATTAAAGACGGCAATATTATCCCCGCCGTTGAAACAATCCCGCCTATGATGCCCTTCCTTTTATAACCTATAAAGGTAGCCGTATTTACGGCGATAACCCCGGGTGTGCATTGGCCGATAGCGAAGTAATCTATAACTTCTTCGTCTGTAGACCATCCTTTCACTTCTACAACCTCTTTTTGTATAATCGGGAGCATTGCATAACCACCCCCAAAGGTGAATGCCCCGATACGAAAAAACATAGTGAATAATTCCCAAAGTTCCGACATTTATTTTCACCCCTTTTGTATAGTTAAACAGGCGACCAAAGGTTGTCCCTACGGTCATCCCGGGCTTCGGCTTCGTATCACTGCTATGAAAGGTAGGGGTGGACGACCCTGTCCACCCGCGGGCAAACAGAGCCGTCTGCCCCTACAAAAAACTCATTCTGTAAGTCTCAAGATGACAATAAGTGGGAAAAATACTTTTCCACACAGTCTGCCGTCCCCTTTCCACATTTAAGCCCGGCCTTTCACACGCATACGGCCGGTAAACTGACTGTTATAAAGATCCGCGTAAAAACCTTTTTGAGCCAGAAGCTCTTCATGGGTTCCTTTTTCAATAATACTTCCTTCATTTATGACCAATATCAGATCTGCATCACGAATTGTGGATAATCTGTGAGCTATTACGAAACTTGTTCTGCCTTTCATAAGGGTTTGCATGGCTTTTTGTATATAAATTTCCGTTCTGGTATCCACACTGCTGGTAGCCTCATCCAAAATTAATATGGCAGGATCGGCTAATATAGCACGTGCAATTGTCAGAAGTTGTTTTTGCCCTTGCGAAATATTCGAGGCCTCTTCACCGAGCATTGTATCATATCCATCGGGAAGCCGCCTGATAAAATAATCAGCGTGAGCAGCTTTCGATGCTCTGATAATCTCATCTTCGGTGGCATCCTGCTTGCCATAGGCTATATTCTCCCTTATAGTTCCGTTAAATAGCCATGTATCTTGTAACACCATACCGAAAATGTTTCTCAGGTGCTCCCTCGACATATCCCTGGTATCGATACCATCGACAGTAATTTTGCCTCCCCCTATTTCGTAAAACCGCATGAGAAGGTTCACAATGGTGGTTTTGCCCGCACCGGTGGGCCCCACGATAGCAATGGTTTGACCTGATTTTATGTCCATATTCATATCTTCTATTAAAGGTTCTTCCTCTTTATATGAGAAATCCACATTTTGGAATGCAACTTCTCCCCTCGGCATTTCTATAACTTCACTGTCTTTCTTATCGGGTATTTCTTCTTCCTCGTCTAAAATTTCGAATACACGTTCCGCCGACGCTATAGTGGCCTGCAAGATGTTGGCTATATTGGCTGTTTGAATGATTGGTTGAGTAAACTGTTTTGAATATTGTGCAAATGCTTGAACATCCCCTATTGTCACCGCATTTCTGATTGCTAAAACACCGCCAACTGTAGAAATGAGGATAAAACCGATATTATTAATAAAATTCATAAGGGGCATGATCGTGCCCGAAATAAAAAAGGCTTTTAAACCTGCTTCGTAAAGCTTTTCATTGATTTCATCAAAGTGCTCCAAAGATTTTTCCTCCATTGAGAAGGCTTTAATTATTTTATGACCCGTATATACCTCTTCTATATGACCGTTAAGTTCACCTAGGGCCCTTTGTTGCTTCGAAAAATATCCTTGGGAACGCTTAGCAATTACCCTGGTCACCA
>JAAZJW010000300.1 GCA_012800145.1 Clostridiales bacterium
AGAAGCAGAAGAAAGACAAAAAAGAGGCAGAAATGAGCTGGTATCGACCAAACCCGGTTCACTATTTTTTAAAATTCTGGATCAATTGAACGAACCCATGGTATACATATTGATTGCCGCCATAGGTATTTCTGTCGCTGTAAAAGAAATAAACGATGCGGTTATAATTTTGGTGGTAATAGCGATAAATGTGGTTGTAGGTCTCGCGCAGGAAGATAAAGCACAAAAATCTCTGGATGCTTTGAAAAAAATGTCCACCCCTAAAACGTCAGTAAAAAGGGATGGTATTTTAAAAGAAATTCCTATTGAAGAGTTGGTTGTGGGAGACATTGTGACCATCGAGGCAGGTCATTACATACCTGCAGATTTAAGGCTTATGGAAGTAGCAAATTTAAAGATAGACGAATCTATATTAACAGGTGAATCCGTTCCCATGGAGAAAACAGATGGCATTGTTGATGAGGAAAATATAGCTTTGGGAGATGTAAGAAACATGGCTTTTATGTCCAGCTATGCTACCTATGGCAGGGGTATCGGTGTTGTTACATCCATAGGCATGGATACGGAAATCGGAAAAATAGCGGACATGATAGACAAGACAGAACAGATTAAAACGCCGCTTCAAAAAAGGTTAGAACAGTTAAGCAAATATCTGGGGGTAGGAACACTTTTAGTATCTCTACTAATATTTATGTTGGCTATTGTACAGGGTAAGGATCTTATGCAAATGCTTCTGGTGTCGATATCCCTTGCAGTCGCTGTTATTCCGGAGGGGTTGCCGGCTGTAATTACTGTTGTATTGGCTCTGGGTGTACAAAAAATGATAAAGCAGAATGCCATAGTAAAAAAATTGCCGGCTGTGGAAACTTTGGGTTCTGTTAATGTTATATGTTCCGATAAAACCGGAACTATAACGCAAAACAAAATGAAAGTGGTTAAAGTATATCATAACGGCAAATTAAAACCGGTGGAAGAATTGACGGAAGAGGATAGATTATTGGTGGACGGTTTTATGTTATGTAACGATGCCAGCAACGAAGGGGATTTGATAGGGGATCCTACAGAAGTAGCCCTTTTGGATATGGGGGAAGTTTTATCAATAAAGAAGAGTGATATAGAAGAAAAGTTTCCACGTATAGATGAGATACCTTTTGATTCCGACAGAAAGATGATGACTACGGTAAATAAATATAATGGAAGGGAAATTATATTTACCAAGGGTGCCTTGGATTTTGTATTACAAAGAACAACACACATTTTGTTAGATAATGAAAAGTTACCGATAGAAGACCAAGAGGATGAAATTTATAATAATGCGCATGATATGTCAACGAAAGCCCTGCGGGTATTAGCCCTGGCATATAGGGAGAAAGAGTATACAGATGAAGCTTTCCATTCTTCCCTTGCTATGGCATCAGAGTTGGCACATGAGGATGAAGACTATGTAGGAAAAACCCCCGGCCTGCTTGCGGAGGTATCGGATTCTGCATACATGGAAAAAGATTACATAAAGGAGGCTTTTAGTCTCCCCCTTACCGAAGTGCCGGATTTAGAATACATAGAGGAAAACAGGGGGGAATATGAAAATAACCTGATATTTTTAGGATTGGTGGGCATGATAGATCCCCCAAGAGAAGAGGTAAGGGAAGCCGTACAAAAGTGTAACGGTGCAGGAATCAGGACAATAATGATAACAGGAGACCATAAGGATACGGCCTTTGCTATAGCTAAGGAGGTAGGGATCAGCCAAGATACAGACCAGGTAATGGAAGGACAGACCCTGTCAACCATGGCCCAAGAAGAATTAAATGGGGTGATAGACAACTATAGGGTGTTTGCCAGGGTACAACCTGAACACAAGGTGATGATAGTAAAGGCACTACAATCCGAGGGATATATTGTTTCTATGACCGGTGACGGGGTAAATGATGCACCCTCTCTGAAGGCAGCCGATATTGGAGTTGCAATGGGAATCACAGGCAGTGACGTATCCAAGGAAGCCTCGGATATGATTTTAACCGATGACAATTTTGCTACTATTATTAAGGCAGTAGAAGCGGGCAGAAATATATATAACAACATCAAAAAGACTATTTTATTTTTGTTATCCTGTAATCTTGGGGAACTCTTCGCACTATTTACAGCTGTGGTATTGAATTGGCCTGTCCCGTTAAAGCCGATTCATATTTTATGGGTAAACTTGATAACGGATACATTACCTGCTTTATCCTTAGGGGTAGATCCTGTCAGCGAAGATGTGATGAAGGAAAAACCGAGGAGTCGGGAAGAAAGTATTTTTGGTGAAAACGGGTTACCTTATCTGGTTTTAAACGGTATATTTATAGGCAGTATTGCCCTGGCAGCTTTTTCATATGGGCTTAAAGACGGAAACTTGGTTCGGGGCCAGACCATGGCACTCTTGGTCCTCAGCATATGTCAGTTGTTTCATTCTATCAACAACAGAAATTTAAGACAATCTATCTTTAAAATAGGTATATTTAAAAATAGATTTTTAGTTTACTCAATAGTGTTGGGAATATTTCTACAAATAATGATAGTACATGTGCCTATTTTTAATAAAATTTTCAGCACCGTTCCCCCAAGCCCCATGGATTGGGTTATAGTCTTAGCACTTTCTCTACCTGTAATTTTAGTCAACGAGATTGGGAAAGCTCTGTTTCGAGGCTATAAGAAGCGAAAACAAAGGTGACAAAAGGGGACGTCAGACTGTGTGAAAAATGTCATCCTGAGCGAAGCGAAGGATCTCAAATGGCCTAAAAACGAGATTCTTCGCTACACTCAGAATGACAAAAAGCGAGAAAAGTGCTTTTTCACACAGTCTGACG
>JAAZJW010000301.1 GCA_012800145.1 Clostridiales bacterium
TATTCTCCGCTTCCTTCTTTAATAAGGCCTTCGCGCGGATATCACCCCTGGGGTCTATATTGTGCTTGTTTATTAATTTATTTGCAAGCCAGTCCACCAATTTCCAATCGAAATCTTCTCCGCCCAGAAAATTGTTTCCCGTAGAGGCTTTTACTTCTAATATTCCACTCATTAATTCCACTATAGATACATCAAATGTTCCTCCGCCTAAATCATATACAAGAATATGACCGTCTTTCTTTAGATTGTTCAGGCCGTAGGCTAAGGCGGCCGCCGTCGGCTCATTAATAATACGTTCCACCACAAATCCGGCCAGCTCCCGGGCTTGTTTTGTCGCTCGACGCTGGGCATCAGTAAAATAGGCCGGCACTGTAATTACTGCTTCTTTTTCTCCTTCTCCAAACAGGTCATCCGCACTTTTCTTCAGTTCCTTCAATATCAATGCAGAAACTTCTTGGGGCAAAAGATCCCTTCCTGATACATATATAGGATTATTTGAACCCATTTTCCTTTTTACTGCTGCAATGGTGCGACCGGGCATAGCAACAAGTGAATCCAGAGCATCCCTACCTACCACCACATTGTCTCCCAAATCAATTAATAATACAGAAGGAATGACCCTTTCCCCATTAGCAGATTCCAGTATTTGGGGTATTTTGTTGTGCATATAGGCTATGGCAGAATTTGTTGTACCGAAATCTATGCCTACAATTGGGTGAAACTCATTTTTTTTATGATTACTGCTCATAATCCTTCTCCCGCTCCTTTTCTTCTATAGTAATAACCTTTGCTTTTCTGAGTAATGTCCCATTTTCAAGCATAAAACCTCTCTGTAATACATCTATAACCTCATAGGGCAAATAGTCTCTATCCGCCTCTTTTTCTTTTGTATTTACGGCTTCCGCAAGTTCATGATTAAAAGTCTTTCCCATAATATTAATTTCATATATTTTCAACATTCCTAACGTTTTTATTATTTGTTTTTGCCAATTGTGTAATAATTGAACCCAGTGTTCCCGGCTTTGTTTGTTAAGTCCGCTATAAATCAAATCAATATCATCTAACCATTGGATAGTTTTTTCTATGATAAAATTCCTTTCTCTGACCAAACAATCCTTTTCCTTTTCTATCTTTATATATCTTTCCCCATAATCCACAGTTTCGTGGATTTGGTTTAATTTGTTCAATATCTCCCGGAAAGATTTATATTCCAACCTTAGGATTTTTTGAATTGCATTTTTATTATTCTCCAAATCCCGGTTAATTACCTCTATTTTATGTTTGGATTCTTGCAAATGCTCCTCAATTATAGAAAATTTCCTGTTTATTTGAAAAATTTCTTCTTTCAACAATTCCAATGTTTTCTCTGTTTCGGACCGCTTCCTGTTTCTCCAAAATTTCCACCCCATAATCTTCCTCCTTTGTCCGTTATCTGACAAGGGCAGACACATGGGTTTGCCCCTACGCTTTACCGGATGTTGAACAAGGCATTCTTCTGTCACTTTAAAAGGCGACCGCAGGTCGCCCCTACACGTTATAAAGCAAGGATCTTCCAACTGATGCCCCCTACTACCTTTGCTAAACTATCCCAGTCTTTCCTCAATCAGTCTGGCAAGATTGGTTGCCATTATGTTCAGCTCATTTTGATTTTTCCCTTCCAGCATTACTCTGACAAGTGCCTCTGTGCCTGA
>JAAZJW010000302.1 GCA_012800145.1 Clostridiales bacterium
ATTATATATAATAGGGTGAAAAACTTGGATATATAATTGTCTAGGTTTTAGAAACCAGGTATGAAGATGGAGTTTCTATATGAAAAGGTGGCCTATTTAAAGGGGTTAGCCGATGGTTTAGATGTGGACGAATCAACTAAAGAGGGAAAACTTCTAATGAGTATTGTAGACATACTGGAGGATTTTGCAGATGCGATTGTGGAACTAGATGAAGACACGGAAGAAATTACTGAATATGTGGAAGCCATGGATGAGGATCTGGCGAATGTAGAAGATGATTTTTATGAGGATGAACAGAACGATGAAATTGATTTTGTTGAAATAGAGTGTCCTAATTGCCATGAGGACGTATATATAGATGGGGATTTATTATATGGGGATGATGCAGATGCAGTATGCCCCAGATGTCATGAAATAGTAGACTTTGAACAGATAGGGGATTATTGTCATGATGATCCTGATGAAGATGAATAGAATATAGCCCTATATACATAAAATCCGAGGATTTAATCCTTGGATTTTATTTTTTTGCAAAATAAGCATAATTGGTTGAATACATAAATAATAATTATACAAGGAGGGACATGTTGTGGAGGGAAAAGAAATTTTGATGGATAAAAATAAAAAGGAGCTATCTGTTATTTCAAATTTGGAATTATATTTGTGCCCGGATATCAGGAATATTATAAAAAAATTACCTGATGAATTTAAATTGATACTGGAAGAAATACGGCTAAGAATTAACAGACCTTTAATGGTATTTGGAAGGCAAAAAGATTATTTTGTAGATATAAACGGATGCCTCACTTCGACACCAATCAATAGTTATTATGTGGGAAAAGAAAACATTGAAAAAACATTGCAGTTTGTTTCTAATTATTCCATATATTCTGTGGAGGATGAGCTGAAAAATGGATACATAACTATATATGGCGGACATAGGATTGGTATAGTGGGAAAGGTGCTGGTGGGCAGTGAGGGTATAAAAACATTGAAAGATTTCAGTGGTCTGAATATCAGGGTGAGTAGAGAAAAATTGGGAATTTCTACTAAGGTAATCCCGTATATTTTTAATTCCAAAGGAGAATTTTTAAATACATTGTTGGTTTCTCCCCCACAGTGCGGGAAGACCACCTTATTGAGGGATATCATTCGTACGGTAAGCGAGGGTGTGCCACAAATGAATTTCAGGGGATTAAAGGTTGGTGTAGTGGATGAAAGGTCTGAGCTGGGAGCCTGTTTCCAAGGTATACCGCAAAATGATCTGGGCCCGAGAACGGATATACTGGACTGTTGCCCGAAGGCTGAAGGGATGATAATGCTAATCAGATCTATGTCCCCGCAAGTAATTGCTACAGATGAAATAGGCAGGACGGAAGACAGTATAGCTATTGAGGAAGCAATGATGGCGGGAATAAAACTAATTACAACGGTACATGGACGCTCCCTGGAGAACATATTGAGCAAAAACATTGTCGGCAAATTAGTCAGGGATGGGGTATTTGAAAGGATAATATTTTTATCAAATAGTGATGGAGTGGGCACTATGGATAGTGTTGTCGACGGGTCGAATTTAGCTTATTTGTATAGAAACAAAAATTATAAAAGTAACAGGCAGGTTGTTTGATATGTTATTTAAATTTGTATATTCCGTTATCATTGTCGGCTGCAGTTCATTACTGGGTTTTATTTTTGCAAATACATATGTAGAAAGATCAAAACTTTTAAATTCACTTTTATCTGCTTTACAGATGCTGGAAACAGAAATAGTATACGGTGCAACACCTGTACCTACCATAATGCGAAGGGTGGGAAACAAAACCAAAAAGGAGATTGGAAACATCTTTTTGTCTGCTGCCGGTTTGTTAAACCTTAATTCAGGACAAACATTTGACGAAATTTGGCATGATGCAGTAATCCGGGAAGCCAAGCATACCTGTCTTAGTAGGGAGGACATAGATTTACTGTTATCTCTGGGCAAGAATTTGGGGATATCGGATTGTGAAGATCAGGTAAAGCACATCAGGCTGATACAGGAAGAATTCAAAAGACATTATGAACATTCACTGATAGAGCAAAATAAAAATACCAAATTATTCAGGAATCTTGGATTTTTGTTGGGTATGGCAATAGTGATAATAGTTCTTTAAAACAGATAATAGCAGGAGGAAAGACTATGGTTATGAATGTTGATATCATATTTAAAATAGCTGCAATCGGAATAGTGGTTACAATACTTAACCAGGTTTTAATTGAGGCCGGCAGAAAAGAACAGGCCATGTTAACTACCCTGGTAGGGGTTATTGTAGTACTTACAATGGTTATTAACTTGGTTACAGACCTGTTTGACACGGTTAAAACAATGTTCCAGTTATATTAAGGATGTGATTTAATGGAGATTTTTCAAATAGTTGCGGTAGGATTAATTGCAACCATACTGTCTGTCTTAATAAAAAATGAAAAACCGGAAGTAAGTATGTATATCAGTTTAACAGCCGGAATAATCATATTTTTATTTATAATAACCAGGCTTCAGTCTGTGATAGAAATATTGGGACAACTGGCAAACAAGGTTAACATTGATTCCATCTATTTATCTATAGTATTAAAAATAGTCGGAATTGCTTATATAGCGGAATTTGGTGCACAGGTTTGCAAAGATGCGGGTGAAGGAGTGATGGCTTCTAAAATTGAATTTGCCGGCAAAATCCTTATTATGGTAATGGCGGTGCCCATTCTGGTTTCCCTGATGGATTTAATCGTTAACATGGTACCTTAGGATGTGAAAATATGAAAAACATAAGAAAATGTTTTGTTCTGATTATGCTGTTTTGTATAGCCTCCGGCGGGTTTGCTTGGGGGAACGAGGAAGCAATAAATTCAGAAAATTTTATTGCTGAACAGCTAGACAAGCTGGATATCAGGGATTTACAGCAAATAGTAGATGCTATAAATGGTGAATTGGAGGGATATATGCCTACGATCGAAATAAAAGCATTTATAGTTAAACTATTTAAGGGTGAAGGAATCATGGGTTTGCAGGATATAGCCAGGGGGGCTGCGAAATATTTTTTCAGGGAGGTTGTTGCCAATTGGAGGATATTGGGCCAAATAATAATCCTATCCTCTATATATGCGCTACTGACTAATCTCCAAAGCGCGTTTGAAAATGACGCAGTAGGAAAGTTGGCATATAATGTATGTTATTTGGTTATTATTAGCATTGTTATTAAGAGTTTTATGATGGCCATCAGTTTAGGAAAGGACGCAATAGATGCCATGATTACTTTCATGCAGGCTTTGTTACCGATTTTACTTGGAATATTAATTGCTATGGGAGGGGTAACAACATCGGCCTTTTTTCACCCGGTTTTGTTAGGGTCTATAGGATTCATAGGAACCATAATAAAATCCATAGTATTGCC
>JAAZJW010000020.1 GCA_012800145.1 Clostridiales bacterium
ATTTTCTCCACTTTTTTGTCATTGCTATGAAAGCCCCACATTTTTGTCATCCTGAGACGAGCAGGATTAGTTTGACCCGCGAAGGATCTATATTTTAAAACAATGTTTTCATTTATCTTGGTGTGGACAATACGTGTAAATTCTGAGACGGGCAGTATCAACGGTGTTCCCGAAGAACCTAAAGCTGTTTGAGATCCTTCGCTTCGCTCAGATACAACAATTTTCGCACAGCCTGCTACTTTTAAAGGTAGGGATGGCAGACAAAGTGCTCCTAGCCTAGGGTTATTTTTTATCATAATCCAAATGGAGCAATATCCTTTGGCCGGATTTTTCATATATAATAGGAACTTCCAGAAATTTTGATAGATTTTCTTCAGTCAAGATTTCATCCGTAGCCCCGGCCAAATAAATTTCACCCTTTTTTAACAACAAGGTGTGTGAAAAATTTGGAAGTATTTCCTCTGTATGATGCGTTACATATATAAGAGTAGGGGCATTTTTGTCTTCACTTAAATTTTTAATTATTTCAAGCAATTGTTCACGTGCAATTATATCGAGCCCCATACACGGCTCATCGAGAATCAATAGTTCCGGTTGTGCCATTAAACCCCTCGCAATCAATATTCTCTGTTTTTCACCCTGTGAAAGTGTTTTATATTCCCTACTTGCTAAAGCCGAGGCATTAAGCCTTCTTAAACAATCCTTGGCGAGAATTTGGTCATCTTCCGTAATTTCATCATAAAGGTCTATTGTTGCAAATTTTCCACTCATAACTATATCCATGGCTGTGCTGTAACCATGGAATTTTTCCTGAATGGACGAACTCACCCAACCTATAGACCTTCTTAGTTTTCTCATGTCATATTGGCCCACGGTTTTACCCAATACCCTTAATTTCCCTTTTGAAGGAAAGATATACCCGTTGAGCATACTTAAAAGCATGGTTTTACCCGCACCGTTGAGGCCAAGGACCGCCCAGTGTTCGCCTTTTCTAATTCCCCAGTTTATATCCCTGAGTATATATTTATAATTTCTTATTATAGATACATTTTGCAGTTCCACTATCAATTATATCAACCTCTTTTTGTATAGAGCAGTATTTGGGCATAACAGTAATTTCTAATTTACCAGGCCATAATAAAATATGATAATTATACTAACATATTATAGGTAATAATTCCACCCCCAGGGGGGGTTGGCGTGGGGGGGGTTGGCACAACGATGTGGCAAACAAAGCGTTCCATCACCAAACAAAGCGTTCTTTGTCATACCCCCTTGCCATGAAATGTCCCCCTGCCATGTATGAGAAGTGATGGTAGCATCCGGAAAGATATGTTATAATTGCAAAAAGGGTAACAATATATAGTACTTAAATATTATAATTAGCTCCGAGTTAACTAACCTACAGGTTTTGCCATGGTTATTAACCGTAAGGGTGCGAGAAGAAATTCCTGTGCCTCCCGCTATCGGAAAGGAGAAATTATATTTGGATAACCTTTCTGTCTTGAAATGGCAGGGATTTTTATGGAACAGGCAGTTTTCAATCGGGCTGTCTATTTTTTGTGCCGATAATATCCCTACCCTCTTGGGGAACAACGGGGTGACACATGAACAGTAATGACGAAAATGGAAAAGGGAGAAATTTGCACAAGAATTTTAAATGAAACGGGTTCAAAGATATTACCGGCTTTAACGCTTAAAAAGGGGGAAAATTGTGTGAAAATCTTAGGTAAGATAGGAATGAAGATGTTATTAACTTTAATGCTTATAACAGGACTAATTTTTCAATTTTGTTACATATTGTCACCCCGGGATGTCTATGCACAAGAACCGGCGCTCATCATAACCGGCGATGGGGTAAAGAATCAAAAAAGTTATACGCTCGAGGAATTGAAATCTAAGCCCCAGACTCGTGCTGTTTTTAGTACAGTCAATACGTATCCCACCAAAAACTGGCATGTGGGTGAAGGGGTTACATTGAAGGACCTATTGAAGGAAGCCGGCATAAAAGCGGATGCCAAGAAAATAAAGTTCTACGCATCCGATGGCTTTTACCAGGAATTTACGGTAAAAGAAATACTTGAAGACAGTCGTTATTATTTTCCCGGTCTGAAAGAAAATGAAGAGTATGACGGGAGACTGCCCGGTTCCGATAGAGACCCGAAAAAGGTCGAAACCCTTGTTGCTTTGATGAGTGGTGAAGATGATAGATATGAAGGAATGAGCGGTGACAGAGGAATCAGGCTATTGATGGGCCAACGGGCGGTTACGGAACAAAACAATCCTTGGTATATAAAAAAACTAAACAAAATTGAAGTTTCTAGGGAAGAACCCGGCAAATGGGATGCTCCGATTGCCGATTTACAACCGGGAGAGGTTGAGCCCGGCGCAAAAATCATTCTTTCATGTCCCAAAGAAATGGATTTAGAAGAAGCAAAATTGTACTACACAACAGATGGCTCCGAGCCTGGTTTAAATAGTGACATGTTTAATATTATAGCACCGCGTTGGGAAAGGGACGATAGATCTAATCAACCGATAGAAATAAATAAAACTACGACGATAAAAGCTGTTATTATAGGACCGGGAAAGCATAATAGTGATGTGGTCGAACTGACATACAATCTTGAAAGTTACGATTACGGTGGGTCTGTATTGACCTGGACAGATGACCCCATGAAATCACAGGCAATAACGTGGCTTTTGCCAAATACAGTTTCGCGAGCTAAAGTTCAGTATATGATTGCCAAAGATTTTAAAGGCGATTTTAACGGGGCACAATTCCGGGAAATTGATGGAGAAAAGTTCGGGCAGGATTATAACCGTTTCACCGTACAACTCACACAGCTCACACCTGACACCGAGTATGTGTATCGCGTTGAGAATGGAGAAGGCTGGGGTGAACCATGCTACTTCAAGACCGCAGCATTAACGGACAAGTTTTCATTTATATACTTGGGCGATTCACAACAAGAGCGGGATATAAAATTAGGTTATGGCCACCTGGAAGAAATTTTACACTCTGCATATGATGGGAGCCAAAGTTTTGTCTTGTTTGGCGGCGATTTAACGGATAATGGTAACGATGAGAACGAATGGTTCGAATTCATAAGTTCTATCTCAAAAGTATCGTCGCAGATTCCAATTATGCCGACAATGGGAAATCATGATGGTTCCTGTTATCTAAATTTTTTCAATTTACCCGCAAACGGCCCGGAAGGATTGGAAAAAAGATTTTATTCTTTTGATTATGGTGATGCTCATTTTGTAATATTGGATAGTAACAATAACGCCTTACCGGAAGCCAAAAAATGGCTGCAGAACGACCTTAAAAATACATCCAGGAAGTGGAAGTTTGCAGTCTTCCACCATCCGGCATATCCTAATTATATTGATTATAAAACAGAGATGCAGGCTAAATCTATTCAGGAAAATTGGGTTCCGATATTAGAACAAAATGGTGTCGACATGGTTTTTGGCGGACACCAACATATGTATATGAGGACACACCCCATAAAAGACGGGAAGGTTTATGAAAAACCCGAAGACGGAATAATTTATATTATGGGGAATGCAAGCCCGAAGGCTTACCAGGATTATCACGATCTTGATTATATAGCCAAAATTGAATCGGGCAGCAATTATCAAATAATCGAGATTGACAACGATACACTCACGTTTACTTCAGTAAGTGCAGACGGCAAAGTCATAGATACATATCTTGTAGCCAACGCGCTATCGGATGTAGAAGGACATTGGGCACAAGATACGATTAGACAGATGGTAGACGAAGAGATTATCAAGGGGTATCCCGATGGCTCCTTTGGTCCGGATAACAACATTACAAGAGCAGAATTTACATCGTTACTTGTCAGGGCTTTTAATTTGGAATCAGGCCCCGGGAAAGTATTTAATGATACGGCCAATCATTGGGCCGGGGAAACCATCAAAACAGCAAATTATCATGGGTTGGCAGGCGGTTACAGTGATACTTTATTTGGACCGGATGATCCTATTACTCGTGAACAGATAGCGGTGATGATTGTTAATGCTATAAAAACAGAACAATCCGGCAGAAGTAAAACGTTTACCGACAGCGCCCAAATTTCAGCTTGGGCAAAGGAATCGGTGGCCAAAGCAACCACAGCAGGACTTATCACAGGATACCCGGACGGCTCTTTTAGACCAAAGGACAATGCCACACGTGCAGAGGCTGCGGTTGTACTGGATAGAAGCATGTGACAAGTGGGAGATTAAGGAAATATTACAGTATTACCAAGACTGGGAAGAAAATGTTGGCTGAAAAGGAAAACGAGTGGAGAATTTACGTTGACGCAATTAATCAAGTCCTACAAGGAGGCAACAGCAGGTTGTTTTTTATATCATAAGTAATTTAGGTTTTCCAATAATCATTTCTACTTTACCTTTTATCTCCTATAGCGGGATGTCCATAATTATAAACATGGCCTTAATTGGCATAATGCTTTCGGTATTCAAATCCGGTGATACAGTAAAAGATGAATTATTATTATAGAGAAATGACCAGTGATAATTTTGAAAAGGTGCATGAGGCCAGTATGGAAACATATTGACCTCGTTTTTATTTCAATACCCTGGAAAATTTTCCGTAATTTTTCCCGAAAGGTACTTGCAAAAAACAGGCATAAGGTTATGATATAATGTAAATAAAAAGATATATATGGGGGGATACAGTATGGGAAAAGGAATAAATATGTTTATAAAGGTTGGGGCGCTTATTTACGTAGCTTATTTATTAATAAATAAATTCATTGTCCAAATTCCCTACGTAATAGCAATCCCTGTTCTGGTGCTCGGGATAGTATTAATGATAACCGGGATTATTAAAACATGTAAAAGATAATCCAAAATTACCGATCAATCATTAGAAATATAAGGTGACAAAAGGATGGCGAAATGGGACGGGGTGAATCATACTGTGCAATCACATATTGGGGAAATATCTGCATTAATTGCGGCCATATGTTGGGCGTTCAACTCAATTCTATTTGTTTCTGTGATGCATCGTCCTCGGTGCTTCATAAACCAAAGATAATGTATTTTTGTGGGGGTGTCATATGTGAAAGGAAAAATAAACATATTGATAATAATTGGGTTTGTCATTTATTTGGGTTATTTATTGGCAAATAAATTCATTGTACAGATTCCTTACGAAATAGCGATCCCCATTGTTATACTCGGGGTGACATTGATAGTAATTGGAACACTCAAAATGAACAAACGTAGTCCCAAAAAATAGGTATAATATATAAAAGGCAGAAAATTGGGTGTAACCTGGGAGTGGGCAAAAATGAATAATAAGTGCACTAATAAAGGATTATTATGGCTGTTTGCTTTTATTGTATTGTTGGTTGGTGTCGGTTTGTATATAGCAGATTACTATAATCTTCTTCCGCGAAGGACTTATGCCGCTGAAGATTTTAACATTGCAACAGTGTATAGCGAGGTAGACTATAACGATAACGGAATCGACGACTATACAGATATTCTGCATGGGGCAAAAATGGATGCCAAAAATTGTCCCACCTATAACGGGGCATATTATAGCGGGGGTTACCCGCCCGACGACATTGGAGTATGCACTGACGTTGTATGGAGGGCCTTTAAAAACGCAGGGTTCGATTTACGGGAGATGCTCAACAATGATATTATCGCGAGACCGGGGGATTATCC
>JAAZJW010000303.1 GCA_012800145.1 Clostridiales bacterium
AGGGGTGAGGTTGTCTACAAAACAGGAAATGATGCTTTAATAATTGCACTGGGGACAACTATTCAAGTGGCACTGGACATATGCAAGGAATTGCAGAACGGCAATATTCATACTACATTGGTCAATCCCAGGTTTATTAAACCCATCGACAAAAATCTTATTATTAATTTGGCGGAAAAACATAAAAAAATATATGTCATTGAGGATAACGCAAAAATTGGAGGTTTTGGAAGCCAAGTTCAAGTATTATTAAATGATTATAAAATTTTTAAGGGGGTAAAGGTATTTGCATTTCCCGACCGATTTGTGGAACATGGGGATGTAGACGCTTTATATAAAGATATGGGTTTGGCCAAAAATGATATAATTGAAGAAATAGGAAATGATTTTAATTCCCCTGTTTTTTTAAATATTGCAATAACAAAATAATTAGAGGGGTTGTTATGAGCAAAAAGGAAAGAATAGATACCTTATTGGTTCAAAAAGGTTTTTTTGACAGTAGAGAAAAGGCAAAAAGGTCCATAATGGCCGGACTTATTTTTGTCAACAACCAAAAGGTTGACAAGCCCGGTACAAGTGTAAACAAAAATTCTTCTATATTGGTAAAAGGGGATGTTATTCCCTACGTT
This sequence comes from Clostridiales bacterium, assembly GCA_012800145.1. Taxonomy (GTDB): domain Bacteria; phylum Bacillota; class Clostridia; order Peptostreptococcales; family Natronincolaceae; genus JAAZJW01. The sequence goes on from JAAZJW010000303.1 coordinate 630, forward strand.
AGCAGAGGAGGATTGAAGCTGGAAAAAGCGCTAGATGAATTTAATATAGTGCTAGATAATAAAATTTGTTTAGACGTGGGAGCGTCAACAGGAGGGTTTACCGATTGTATGCTTAAGAATGGGGCTCGGAAGGTGTATTCTATTGATGTGGGATATGGGCAACTCGACTGGAAACTGAGGCAAGATCCAAGGGTAATTGTTATGGAAAGAACAAATATCAGGTATGTTACGCCGGATGATATTGGGGAAATGATAGATTTTGCATCTGTGGATGTTTCGTTTATATCCTTAAAACTAGTGCTCCCCATATTAAAAAGACTTCTCAAGAAGGGTGGGGAAATAGTTGCGTTAATTAAACCGCAATTTGAAGCCGGTAAGGAAAATGTTGGCAAAGGAGGTGTGGTAAAGGATATAAATGTACATAGAAATGTTGTATCGGACATTGTTGTATTTGCCGGGGAAACTAAATTCCGGGTAATCGATTTTACTTATTCTCCCATAAGGGGCCCAAAGGGAAATATAGAATACCTGTTATATATGAGGAATACCGATACTTTTAATAACGAGCCTTTGAGTATGGAATACATAGATGATATAATTAATCAATCACACCTAAACAATGGTTAAACAATAGTTGAACAGTGGAAACAATAGTTAAACAATCGTTAAACAATCGTTAAACAATGGTTAAACTATCGTTATGAGGGGGGGTATTGGATGAAATATACTAGACATAAAAAAATACTTGAAATTATTGAAACAAAGGAAATAGAAACCCAGGAGGAATTATCGGACGAATTGAAAAAACAGGGATTAAATGTAACCCAAGCTACGGTATCCAGGGATATTAAGGAACTTAGGTTAATTAAAATTTTAGCCGGAGACGGAAAATATAAGTATGCAACATTGAATAATCAAGACAATATTTTATCAGATCGTCTAGTAAGAATATTTAAAAATTCAATCATATCAATTGATTATGCCGGAAATATTTTAGTGATGAAAACCTTAACAGGGTCCGCGCAGGCTGCAGCCGCCGCAATAGATGCCGCCGGTTTAGAAGAGGTGGTAGGAACAATTGCAGGAGATGATACTATCTTTTTATTAATCAGAGATGCAGGTAGAATGGAAGAAATTATAAAACATTTTAGGAAACTGATGAGATAGGATAGACACGCTCAAAAAATTGATTAAATGTTTTAATGAGCCTTTTTATACATGGGGTAGGATTATAATAACAGTTTTATTATATTTTACGTATTATAAACATGTCCCAAAAAAGCCAATCTAATTATAGCAGGTAAACGGTTAAAAACAACTTGCTAATTAGGATGGCAGGAGAGAAAACTAAATGAATATTTTCAAAAGGCTCAAATCAATTTTAGCAATAGGCTTGTCTATTTTTTTCATGCTTTTTTTATGTGTATTTATGTTTGGAATTATTAATAATATTAATTCGGAATATAACATAACGGTAGGCGATGAATATTTATTGCATACGACATTTCCATTGGGTTTTTCTGTATCCGGGGATGATGTGAATGAAATATTGGAAGTTAACCAAGTCAAAAATGTTACAAACACCATATTGGCAAATAAAAATATTTTTGAATTAAAAACCCTTGAAAAAGGGACGGCAAATCTCCAGTTAAAAATATTAGGTTTAATACCGTACAAAAATGTGAAAATTAATGTTGTGTCCAAGATTAAGGTTATTCCCGGAGGACAATCTATAGGTGTGAGACTGAATACGGACGGGGTGTTGATTGTCGGAACAGCGGAAATCACGGATGGTAATACCAAAACGCATAATCCGGCGTTGAATTCCGGAATAAGAATAGGGGATACTTTAGTAAAAATAAACAACATAGAAATACAAAATGCATCTCATGTAGGTGAAATTGTAAAGGCAAGCAACGGCAATGAACTCAGTCTCACCATCAAGAGGGAAAACAGGAGATTTGTTGTTAACTTAAGTCCGGTAAAATCGGAACAAGATGGAGAATATAGATTGGGCCTGTGGGTGCGGGATAAAACAGCTGGCGTTGGAACATTGAGCTTTTTGCACCCGGATAGTAGAAAATTTGGCGCCTTAGGCCATGCGATTACAGATGTGGATACAGGGGTTTTATTATCGGTAAGGGACGGAGAAATCGTAAGATCAAGGGTTGTTTCTATTGAACAAGGCAAACGTGGGGCACCGGGGGAAATAAAAGGTGTGTTCTATGAAACCAACAACCCTATGGGAAAAATTGAAAAAAATACCCACCTAGGTATTTATGGGGAATTATTTTTGGATGCCGGTGGGGTAGACGGGCAAAAGCCCATGCCCATTGCGTACCAACACGAGATCAAAGAGGGGAAGGCATTTATATTAACAACATTAGATGATAATACAGTAAAAAAATTTGATATAGAAATTATAAAAATAAACCCACAAGCAAAACCGGAACCAAAAAGCATGATTATTAGGATTGTAGACAGAAAACTATTAGAAAAAACGGGGGGTATTATACAGGGGATGAGCGGGAGCCCTATTATTCAAAACAACAAAGTGGTAGGTGTAGTTACCCATGTATTAGTCAACAATCCCACAAAAGGCTACGGTGTGTTTATTGAATGGATGGTCCTGGAATCCGGGGCAGTCAACAACATTTGATGAAAAATTTGGGGAAAAATGTATTATACTTTTTTCAGTATTTGGTTTTAAATAGAAGGGATTGAATCAACTTTGTCGAATATATTAGTTAGCATTGATATATACAGATAAGAAGTGTAAAAATGGAGGTTCTAAGGGGGAGAACTTTGATGGAAGATAAAAAAATAAAGGTTTTAATAGTTGATGATAATAAAGATTTTTGTGATATTATGAATGAGTATCTGGAAAAACAGGATGATATTGAGGTGGTGGGGATAGCCAATGACGGGAAAGAGGCCATAGAACTGGTATCACAAAACGTGCCGGATTTGGTGATATTGGATATCATAATGCCCTATATAGACGGGTTAGGTGTATTAGAGCAAATGAATGCCATGAATTTAAGCAAATTTCCTAAAATTATTATATTGTCAGCCGTAGGCCAAGATAAAATCACTCAAAGGGCGATAAATTTAGGTGCAGATTATTATGTAATCAAACCTTTTGACTTTGAGGTCTTTACTGAAAGGATCAGACAAGTAACGGGA
>JAAZJW010000304.1 GCA_012800145.1 Clostridiales bacterium
AAACACCATTCCTACATATCCAAATAAAGGATAAAAAAACATAACCAGTTTTTTAAAACCCAGAGTCGCCAACGGTACAGAGATTATAGAAACAACAACACTGATCACTTTTATATTAATTTTTGTTAGGTTGTATATACCTAATATGCATCCATACCCGTTTGCAATTGCCGTAGTAAACATAGCAAGAAGCAAAACTATACTGTAAACCTGTCTCCATACTACACCCAAACTGCTTGCCACCGCAATCATAGGTACTTCGATTCCTATTATATTAGTATACAAGATCAACAAACAGATTAGGATAACCATTGCTAAAATACCCAGCATCACCCCGCCCAATACCCCTCCCAGAACAGCTGCCTTTCTGTCTACAATCAGGGGCCTTAGGGAGGTCATTACGACTATGGCCCCTATACTATTAAAGGCAACATATAGCAATGCCGACCATAACCAGTTGTTTTTATTTATAGTGTTTCTGATTGAAGATTTAAATGCACTTACAGAACCTCCGGGGTTAATATTTTGAAGAGGATAAGCATAGAAATTACTAAACAACATTTTGTTTTTGTATATGGTAATTATGCCCACCCACAGAATTATTAAAATAAGAAGGGGAACTGCTATATTGTTGGCCTTTGCAATCCCCTTTATCCCAAATATGAAAACATACAGGGTTATTGACGCCATCATAAAAATTCCATATGCATAAGGAATCTGAAAATTTTCATTTGCTACCGCACCACTCCCGGAGAGCATAACAACATAGCTGATAAACAGTAAAAACGTCAACACCATATTTATGATAACAAAAAAAGCCTTGCCGAAATAAATTGTTGTAAATTCTTCGAGGCTGCTTATTTTTCTTGTATATACGGCGTTCAAAACCGAAGCCCCCAACAACGAAAACAAAACTGTTATTACCATAACACCTAATATACCCTTGTACCCATATTTACCGAAAAACTGGAGCACTTCTTGCCCTGATGCAAAACCCGCTCCTATAACCGTACCTATATAGATACTGGCCAACGTAAAAATTGATTGTTTTCTCGTCATCATCTTTCCCCCCTCCAACATTATATTTTTATGATGAAGTGGGGATAATAAGAACCGTAACAGATATTATCTTAAGGAGCAATTTAATGCACATATCTAATTTAGAAAAAAGTAATTCCTTGAACATCAATTCACCGATGGCCTCTATGAATTTCAGTATTATGTTATCCAAACATATTGATCTTTACTTTAGGCCCCCTAATAAAGAATTAGTTTTGCTTTGTATAGGGACAGACCGTTCCACGGGAGATGCCCTGGGACCCATCGTAGGGCACAAATTGTCTCGTCCCCTTTCAAGGTATAACTACGTCCATTTATATGGTACTTTGGACGAGCCCGTGCATGCAAAGAATTTGAATGAAAAATTAAAAACCATACACAGTTCCCTCGATAAACCCTTTATTATAGCCGTAGACGCCTGTTTGGGGAAGATGGACAGGATCGGTTGTATTGCTGTAAACAAGGGCCCCTTAAAGCCCGGAGCCGGGGTAAGCAAGGACCTGCCGGCTGTAGGTGATATATCCATTACCGGTATTGTAAATTTGGGCGGATATATGGAGTATCTTGTATTACAAAACACAAGGTTGAGCCTTGTGGTAAAAATGGCGGATACATTGGCGCAATCCATTAAATATTCCATCTGGAGACTTCACCGGGAACGTTTAATGATATAAATCAGCCGCACCGGGACATCAGACTGTGTGAAAAGTGTCATTCTGAGCGAAGCGAAGGATCTCAAATGGCCTAAAAACGAGATTCTTCGCCACACTCAGAATTTGCATATGTTACCCATGCCACGATAAACGAAGGCATTATTTTAAAATACAGATCCTTCGCGGGTCAAACTAATCCTGCTCGTCTCAGGACGACAAAAATGTGGGGCCTTCATAGCAATGACAAAAAGCGGGAAAAGTGCTTTTTCACACAGTCCGACATCCTTGTTTCTTGTTTTGCTTTTTTAACGAGTGTTTCTACACCCATTTTAATACCTTCTTTCATGTATAAGAGTATTTTACCATCAAAATGCTTCACCTTTTTGTTGAAATATAAACCAATTCTAAAAAATGAACAAAAAAGATAAAAAGCAGCCGAGCTGCCTTTGAACGAACCTGTTATTAAGTAAACAGGTTTCCATACCTTCTTGTTTCAACAATATGTTCGATTTCTTCAATGGTTTTACCGGTTGCATTGACCAATATTGCACCATAAATGTTTCCGTTTTTTGAATTGTTAACATTCTCCATACTGCTGTCCATGCTTTTGTACACTATGGCATCTATGTGTCCCCTGTCTTCATAGCCTACTACCTCATATCCCCTGTTTCTCAGCCCCTCCTTTATTTCTTCCAACCCGTGCTGGACGGCTATTCTTTTCAAAAAAACACCTCCCGTTAAAATTAGTATTTCTAAGAAGTGTTTTTTTAATTCACTATACAGATGCCTAATTGACATGCTCGGGCCGTTTATCCGCGTTCCTCACTAAATTCCAAAACTGAACACCTACGATTACCTCTATTTTGTTATGTAATATTTCAAAGTTGACAGGCCTGCTGTCCACAATGTCCCCATCTGCATTCACATGCATTTCTTCTCCTGAAAATACTTGTACACTTTTACCCCTATATATTTTAACCTCATTATATTTAATATGTTTTCCCTTAAATATTGTCGGAAAAAGAAATAACAGTTTTAATTTGGGCATCTTTCTTACTACACAAATATCAAATTGTCCATCAAAAACCTTGGCCTGTGGTGCTATGTTCATACCTCCGCCATAATAGGCCCCGTTACATACCGCAACTAACATAATTTCTTCATTATATTTTTTGTTATCTATAGTTAATTCTATTTTTATGCTCTTAAATTTGCTTAAAGCCTTGATGACGCCGATAATATATGAATAAGTACTTGAAAAATATTTTTTTATTTTGTTCGCTTCTTCGGCGATTAATGCATCCAGGCCTACACTACAAAAATTAATAAAATGTTCACTGTTTAACTTGCCCAAGTCTATCAACGCGGTTTTTCCCCTTAATAAATTTTCTGTTGCGTCTTCTATGCTAAGGGGTATATCAAGTGACCTGGCAAAGTCGTTCCCTGTACCTGCGGGCACGATCCCCAACCTTTGTCTTCCGCCCACCATACCATTGATAACCTCGTGAAGTGTTCCGTCTCCGCCCACAGAAACAACAGTAGAATAGCCTCCGGTTTTTGCTTCCCTTGCAAACAATTGTCCGTCTCCTGCTTTTTCTGTAATTTTAATTTTATAACTGCAATTATTATCTTCCATAATCTTTTTTATTATGGGAATTGTTTTTCTCGCTCTGCCCTTGCCTGCTATCGGGTTGACTATAAATAAATAGGACAAAACTGTTCACCTACCCTATTTGACGGTTACTTCTGGCGGCTCTGACGTCCACTCTGTCCAAAACATTGGCTTTGGCTCTCTCCAAGGCCTGCAGTTCTTCAACAGAGAGACTATAATTTGAAACACCGTCCTTTACAGGTTTTGCATAAGACACTGTTTCTGTCCTCCCATATATACCGGATATAATAATCCCGTCATTATTTTCATCTAATAGAGCAATTGAATAGCTCAAGTCGCTCCCTGTATCGTCAAAGGCATTGTATCTGACTATGCCTATTTTTTGTATACAAAAACTCAAACGATTGTTAAACACATCCAGTTGGCTTTCCGCCTCATCCAAACGTTTATGTACTGCTTCCACCCTGTCAATATGTTCAAACAAAATATTTTCTATTCTTTTCCCATCGGTTCCTCTTACAAGTTGCCTGTATCTATGCTTCAAATTAGAACTGGTAACTATATTTATGATCAGAAATATAATGGTCAATACGTTGAGTACCAGACCGACAATCAATAATGGAATGCTGTTTTGACTGAAGAAGTCCATTATCCACCCCATTTTTATTCCCCTTTCATATTTTTAATAATAACTATATTATAGACCAAATTTGTCGAACATTGTAGTCGTTTTTGTTATATTAAGATAAAAGGGGGCGCACTATCCGTTGCTGTGATTGTTTTATTAAAATACAGGACAAACATAACAAAAGACGGACACATGGGTCCGCCACTGGGGTGACAAAAGGGGACGTACCTAATTTGTCACTTTTCAACTTATCACTTTTCAATTTGTTACCTGTTCTTTTTTGTGACAAATTAGGTACGTCAGACTGTGTGAAAAATGTCATCCTGAGCGAAGCGAAGGATCTCAAATGGCCTAAAAACGAGATTCTTCGCTACACTCAGAAATTTGCACGTGTTACCCACACCACGATAAACGAAAGCATTATTGT
>JAAZJW010000305.1 GCA_012800145.1 Clostridiales bacterium
TAAAAGAAAGAATGGTATATGACGATGTTTCCGACATTCTGGAAAATGGTAATGAAAATTTAAAAAGCAGGTATTCATACCTGTTAAACGAATTTAAAATGATGGGTGAACTTTGCTCGATATTGAGAAAACGTAGGGAAGACAGAGGCGCAATAAACTTTGATTTCCCGGAAGCTAAGGTAATTTTGGATGAAGATGGACAACCTGTAGATATTGTAAAATACGAAAGGCGCATTGCCGACCACATAATAGAAGAGTTTATGCTAGTTTGTAATGAAACCATCGCAGAACATTTCTATTGGCAAGATATTCCCTTTGTATACAGGGTTCATGAGGACCCCAACCCGGAAAAACTTGAGGAATTCAATGAATTTATTTACAATTTTGGGCACCGCTTAAAGGGACTAAGCACGGGGATACATCCTAAGGCCCTACAAGACTTGTTGGAAAAGGTGAAAGGTGCCAGGGAAGAGAGATTAATAAATACCTTGATGTTGAGGTCCCTAAAAAAAGCCAGATATGCCGGCAAAAGTTTGGGGCATTTCGGATTAGCTGCAGAGCATTATTGCCATTTTACATCGCCCATCAGAAGATATCCGGATCTTGAGATACATCGTATTATAAAGGAATCTATCAACGGAAAGCTCAATAGCGAAAGAATAGGCCGATTAGGGGAAATGGTGCCAAATATTGCAGAACAATCTTCAATCAGGGAAAGAATAGCAGAGGAAGCAGAAAGGGAGACAGTTGACCTGAAAAAGGTAGAATACATGGCAGATAGAATTGGAGAAAAATATGAGGGGGTTATTTCCGGAATTACTTCCTTTGGTATATTTGTGGAGCTGGATAATACAATTGAGGGTTTAATCCCGTTAAGCTATCTGTTTGATGATTATTATATTTATGATAGTGAACGGCATATATTGGTAGGGGAAATGCGGAAAAAGGTATACAGGATAGGTGATTCTATAAGAGTAAAGGTAAATAAAGTGGATATGGCACAAAAAGAAATAGATTTCGCTTTATGGGACCAAAGTTAAATTATTTGTGTGTTTGAGTATACAGACCCATATTATTCCTCAGGAAAACTTGATTATACATATTTTATGCAAGTTTATTCGTGAAATGTCATTTTTATTAATGACATTTTCATGGAGATAGATTATAATATGATATAAAATCTAGTGCTTTTTAGTTCCGTGGAGATATGCTTATTTTAGTCTTGTCATGGACAACTTGTCATTTTGCATACTAAGGGGGTGACAATGGTTAACACAACGTTATAACAGATAAAAAGCAAAATAGATACTATTTTTATACATCTATTTAAATTGGTTTGCTTGTCTGGAAAAATTGCTTTATTGTCTTAAATAAATTAAGGGGGTTTTTTGATGTTTAAACAATCGAAATTTATAATTTTGTTTCTAGTAGTTGTTTTGGCTGTAGGGCTATTATCAGGATGTGGTAAGAAACAGGAAATAGATGGAGCCGATACTTCCCAGGAAGAAACAGGAACCGGGGATAAGGCAAAAGAGGAAATAAAAATTGGTACATTAGGGCCCCTTACAGGGGATGTTGCCAGTTATGGCGTAAGTACCAAAAACGGTGTAGAGATTGCTGTTGATGAATTTAATAAGGGTGGAGGAATGAATGGTAGGCCGATCCGCCTGATATCGGAAGATACTCGCGGAGAACAAACTGAAACCGCAAATGCCGCATCAAAGCTTATTGAGCGGGATAAGGTTACTGCCATTGTCGGTGGGGTAATCAGTTCAGAAACAATGACTGCAGGACCTATAACAAATGACGCTAAGGTTGTAATGATATCTTCTTCCTCGACAGCAGTAGGTGTTCCTGAAATAGGTGACTATGTCTTTAGAAATTGTTTGTCTGATGAGGTACAAGCTGTTCAGTTGGCGGAATTTGCTGTTGAAGAGCTGGGGCTTGAAAAATTCGCTATAATGTTTACAAATAATGATTATGGTCTTTCATTAAGGGATGCGTTTGAGAAGAGAGCCAAGGAACTTGCAGAGGTAACAGGTATTGAAACATATAATGATGGTGAAAAAGATTTTAGAACACAATTAACTAAACTCAAGGGTAAAAATCCTGATGCTCTTTATATAGCGGGTTATTATACTGAAGCTGCTAAAATAGCACAACAAGCCAAGGATCAAGGTTTAGATGTGGTTATTCTCGGTGCGGACGGTTTTTATTCTCCGATTTTACTTGAACTTGGTAGGGAAGCCGTGGAAGGCGCTGTTTTCACCGCAGGATTCTTTACAGATGACCCTGCAGAAAATGCACAAAAGTTTGTCAAAGCGTATAAGGATAAGTTTAATGATGAACCGGATATGTTCGCCGCCCAAGCCTATGATGCAGCTATGATTCTACTTACCGCAATTGAAAATGCAGGCGGTGTGGGTGGAGAAGCCCATCAAAAAGAAATGTTGAAAATTAAAAACTATCCCGGAGTTACAGGTAGCACCTCCTTTACTCCTATTGGGGATGTAATAAAGGATATAATTATACTCAAAGTTGAGAACGGCAAATTTATAAAAGTTCGCTAGAAATTCTTCTGGGATCAATGTTCAATGGATGGAATATTCCATCCATTGGCTTTGTCCTATAGAAAGGAATGGATTCAGGAAATGGTTTTTGAACAGATAATAAACGGTCTAACACTTGGCAGCACATATTCACTAATAGCCCTGGGATATACTATGGTTTACGGAATTCTCGAGCTAATTAATTTTGCACATAGTGAAATATATATGATTGGGGCTTTTATCGGCCTTATAATGGTATCTGTTTA
>JAAZJW010000306.1 GCA_012800145.1 Clostridiales bacterium
CCCATGACAATAATGTTACCATAGGCTGTTATTTGCGCACCCGGATTGACATCTCCCAAAATAACCACGTTTCCGGCATAGTCTATATTTTGCCCTGATCTTATGGTACCCTGTATAAATTTTGTTTTACCTTCTGTTATTCCCTTGAACACAGTTTCCGTAGTTTTAGACTCATCCGAGGCGATTTGTTTTCCCTGATTTAAAACACATATTTCATACTTTTTAACCATAAACTCTTCTAGTTCTTTTTTTTGTTCAGCAGTCAGGGTATCACAACATATATCAAAAATTTTAGCACCCTTAAAAAAATATTTTGTTTTATCAATTTTATTAGCCAATTGTTGTTTTACAATTTCAAAATCGTATTTGGGCTTAATATAAATTAAAATTCCATTTTTAGTACCCCTAAATTCTATTATGTTTTCTTGGACCATGGTACTCCCTCCAGCAACATATTGCCCGTATTAATGAATTCTCCATAAGTTATTTAATTCCTTCTTTACATATCGAAAAACCGATAGACATTAACATCTATTTTTCCGGATAAATTTACATTGACTAAGACTCAGTTAAACTAAGTCTTAGTCTTTATGGCAATAACCTGTTATCTACACTGAAATCCCCACTATCACCGGTCTCATTTAGACCCATGTATTCAGCTACAATCTCCCTGAATATAGGGGCCCCATACCCTCCTGAACCGCCTTGTGGAATAAGAATTGCAATTGCGATTTGCGGATCCTCGTAAGGTGCAAAGCCGACAAACCAAGTAAAACTGTCATAGTCTGATTTAAATTGATCGATGTCTTTGTCTTTGATTCCGGGATTTATCTGTTTTATGGCCTCCCTCATAACAAAAACATCATCCATATATTTTGCACTATTTTTGTTTTCGTTTTTTAATTGCAGCATTTTTTCTTCTACCTGTTTCAACGAAACCCCAAATTTTGATAGATGTTCTTTTAAATATTTTATCTCGTCCACCGGAGGAATTTTGCCTGATTTTTGTGCTGTACCTGTCTTAACCGCAACATTTACAGGCAACTTGTTAAAAGTTGTCCTGGTTGATCCTATTGTCGCAACCTGATGCATGCCAACTCTTATATAATCTAAATTATCGTAATTTTTTAATTCAATTTTTTCTATTAATTCTGTCGGATATTCCTTAATTTGTCCATTTTCAACGGATTTGAATTTGTTGACAACACTGGCATTATATTTATATCCCCCGTTGGCTAAAATAGCTATAAAATTTGCCATCTGAATTGGTGTGTATGCATGTTCACCTTGGCCAATGGAAAAATTCATGGTATCGGCTACGCTCCACTTAGCTTGATTGAAATAATCATATTTGGCCACATCTGTATATATTCCGGCCCTTTCTTTTTTAATTCCCAACTCTATCATGCGTTTTTCGATGGTTGCCCTAGGTGGATTTTCTTCCGTCCAACTCACAATTTTGTCTATTATATTTTTCAAATTCTCTGTACTCGGTTTAATTTTTTCCGGATCCAAATCTTCTACGCTCATTTGTCTATTCAAATGATTATTCAGCATGGCC
>JAAZJW010000307.1 GCA_012800145.1 Clostridiales bacterium
AAATATCAAGTTATTTAATCAATTTTTAAAATTTAACAAAGAATATATTTGAACAAAAATCTTACCAAAATCGGTAATATATATTAAAATACACAGTAAGAAAACTTTTTTGGAGGTATTATGAAAATTTTAGGTCTAATTACAGAATATAACCCTTTTCACAATGGGCACCTATATCACTTGAATAAATCCAAGGAAATCAGCAATGCAACACATACTGTAGCAATAATGAGCGGCAACTTTCTTCAAAGAGGGGAACCTGCCATTATGCACAAATGGGCACGTGCAAAAACGGCTATAAAATCCGGTGTTGACTTAGTAATTGAACTTCCTACCCTTTACGCCTGTTCAACAGCGGAGATTTTTGCTTTCGGAGCCATCAGCCTACTTGACAATCTGGGAGCTATTAACCACATCAGTTTTGGCAGCGAAATAGGAAACCTTAGTTTACTTTCGAAAATCGCCAACATATTAGCTAACCCTCCACCCCAATTTTCAACAATACTAAAAGAGTATATTGACTCGGGACTCATGTTTCCCGTTGCCCGTTCCCGAGCAATAACCATGTATTTTAAAAAAATAGAACATTATAAAACCGACAAACTGGTTCTGATAGACAACATTATGAAAAACCCCAACAATATTTTAGGTATAGAATACCTGAAAGCAATTAAACAACTCGGTAGTCAAATTACTCCTTATACTATCAGCAGAAAAACAACCTGTTATGGCAGCGAAAAAATCTATTCGGGCCCAATTGCAAGTGCTACCGCCATAAGAAAACACATGTTTGCCGGTAAACCTTTGTCAGACATCAACCATGTCATTCCGAACTCAACGTTTGATATTTTATCATCCAACATAAATGCCGGATTAGCACCTATTTTCAGCACCGATTTTGAAAAATCCATTTTTACTATATTAAGGAGGAGCAGTTTGAACGATATAAAGAACGTTTTTGATGTTGTAGAGGGACTGGAAAACAGAATTTATCGATGTTCTGTTAATGTAAGCACCCTGGCAGAACTTTATAGTTGCATTAAAAGTAAACGTTATACATTAACAAGACTACAACGAATTCTGATGCATATTTTATTAAACGTGGATAAAAATGACGTTTTTTATTGTAATGATAAAGGTGGCCCCCAATATGCTCGTATACTGGCCTTCAACACAAAAGGACGGGAAATACTCAGGGTTCTGAAGACTGCTTCCTCCATTCCCATAATATCTAACCTAAAATACTACCATCCTCAAAATAGGTCTGCACATAAAATGCTAGGTATAGATATACGTGCAACAAATATATATTCCCTGGCCTTTAAAAATAGATCGGCTATTAAGGGACCTCTGGATTATACCACAAAGCCCTACTATGAAAATATCTAAGCTGTTATTTACCGCAATATGAATAACACCCTGACCTATAAAATATATATTAAACTAGAGGTCAGAAATCAATGTGCCGATATATCATGGATTTTCAGCATTTTGACCCCTGGTCTCAGGTTTCCTATATAAATTCAATCACAAGGATGGGGTGTTATGTTTTTAGATGTTATCTTATTTGTCGGGTTTATATTAATATGTATCCCTATTGCAAAATATTTTCGAAAATTTATAAATTATAGATTATATAAGACCCTCTCTGATTGCTTAGTTATGTTGATCGTACTTTTATTGGTGATTACCATAATGGTATATCCGGCACAATCTGTGGAGGCGGCCTATAATGGGCTCGTTACATGGGCAACACTGGTAATTCCGGCCCTGTTGCCGTTCTTTATCGGCTCGGAGCTGTTGATTAACCTCGGTATTGTCAAATTTATAGGTATAATATTGGAACCGATAATGAGGCCTATTTTTAATGTTCCGGGAGAGGGGTCCTTTGCCTTCGTCATGAGCATCACATCAGGATATCCGGTCGGGGCTAGGATTGTTTCTAAATTTAAATCAGATAAAATTTTGACCGGAATTGAAGCTCAAAGATTAATATCATTCTGTAGCACTTCCGGGCCCCTATTTATGATCGGTTCGGTATCTGTAGGCATGTTCAAGTCGCCAAAACTGGGCGCGTTTATAGCCATTTGTCACTATCTGGGAGCCATTATGGTCGGTATAATATTCAGTTTTTATAAAAAATCACCTAGGGATAATAAGCCTACCAAACAAAGAAAAAATTTAATTAAAAGAGCTTTTTCCACGATAAAAACAAGTTATAGCCAAAACCAACCCATAGGAGCTATTCTGGGCAATGCTGTCAAAAATTCACTAGACACCATATTGATGGTAGGGGGTTTTATAACCTTGTTTGCCGTTATTATACGTATGTTAAAACTTCTGAAAATAGCAGATTTGGCCGCTTCTATTGTGACCCTATTATCCCCCTTAAAAATACCTTCAACAGTTATCCATTCACTGATTGCCGGGCTTCTAGAAATAACCACGGGAACAAAATTCATTGCGGACAGTATGGGTATTGATTTGTCCACCAAGGTTGCCATTACCAGTTTCATAATAGGGTGGAGCGGCTTTTCCATCCATGCACAAGTTGCAAATATCCTGGAAAATACCGGTATAAAATCACATATATACATAATTTCTAAAACCCTACATGGATTATTATCATCACTGACAGCATATATATTTTTTCCCGTTTTCAGCAACTATTTTTCCATATCATGCTCCGTATATAGTGTGTATCAACTAACGGATCCCTATAAAAGATTTCTATATAACTGCAAATTATCGATTGAATTGTTTATTGTAGTTTTAATAGGTTTACTTTTTTTATCCCTAATGATTGCATCCCTGTTAAAAATCCAAAATTACTTTGCCCGTAGAAAAAGAATAAGATAATTATTGTTTCATTCCTTTTAGTTCGTTTCTATTTTCCCTGACGGTATTGATCAAATCTGTTAAATCCAGCTCAACAGATTCCAGCAAACCATCAACATAATCCTTTGCACCCAATCGCATTTCCTTGGCGCTATCCCGCGCTTGTGTAATTATTTTTTCTGCCTGGTCATTGGCCAGTTTAGTAATTTCACTCTGTTCAACCATTGATAAAATATGTTTGTTTGCCTCTTCCGAAATCGTGTCTGCTTCCTGCTGAGCTTCAGCCAATATACGCTGCCTTTCTTCCTTAATCCATTGTGCCTGTTTAATTTCGTCCGGGAGATGGATTCTGATTTCCTTAATAATGTCCAGTATTTCCCCCTTATCAACCAGCACTTTTTGTACGAAAGGTACAGATGAGCAGTTTTCAATTATATCTTCCAATTCCTCAAGAAGTTTCAATACATTCATCACACCGTCCCCCTTGTTATATGACCATTCAGTCTAACTTGAAAATTTTTCAATTACCTCCCTGCGAACATTTTCAGGTACTAGTCCTTTTATACACCCGCCGAACCTGGCAACCTCTTTAACTATGCTTGAACTTAAATAGGAATACTCATTGCTGGTCATCAAAAATATTGTCTCAATATCAGGACACAGTTTTCGATTCATCAGAGCCATTTGAAATTCATACTCGAAATCCGATATTGCCCTTAGTCCTTTGATAATACTCACAGCCTGTTTTTGTTGTGCATATTCCACTAACAGTCCTGTAAAGGTGTCCACTGTCACATTGGAATAATTCATTACAGCACCCTTAACCTGCCTGAATCTCTCCTCCAAGGTAAATAAAGGGGTTTTGTTCGGGTTATATATTATAGATACAATTAAATGTTCACACATTTTAGAGGCCCTTTTAACTACATCCAGATGCCCGTTAGTGATTGGATCGAAACTGCCGGGATAAATTGCTACCCTCATTTAATCCTCCTCCCCTAATCGATAAAAGGAAACCGCTGTGTCCCCATATCTATTAGTTCTATATTTTTTTAATTTATGTATGTTGTTCGGAGCCCCATCTTTTGCGTCGTGTTCCACAACTATTATGCCATCCGGTTGTAATATATTATAAGAAAGGATTGCTTCCAGGGTAGGTTCTATAAATCCTTTTGAATATGGCGGATCTAAAAATATGATATGGGCCTTTATTTTATGTCGGCTCAGTTTCATTATACCATTTAATACATCTGCCCGAATTACTTTAGAATTATTAATTAAATCAGTTTTATTAAGATTTTCCTTAATTATTTGAATACTGTTTTTATTACTATCTATAAAATATGCCTTGTCTGCGTTTCTTGATAAGGCTTCTATGCCTAAACCACCACTCCCTGCAAACAGATCTATTACAACACTACCGCATAACTCTCTTTGAATAATATTAAATATGGATTCCTTTACCCTATCAGTAGTAGGTCTGGTATTTAAATCCTTGGATGTTTTTAAGGTGTGACCCCTTGCTTTCCCCGAAATAACCCTCATATGAATCAATCCCCCATTCCAAGCCTTTATGCCGTTATCCCCTTTTAAATAATCCCCAACCCTTTTATCTGTTAAAATAATAACATATAGTTATTGCTTTCAGCTAAATGATAAGTGTTCCTCCTCAAGGTAAAACCTCTGCTCCAGTTTTTTTCTGAGCATTGGATAATCATCCAAAGTCAGGCCGGGGTCTATCATCATTATTTTTTCTATTTCTTTTTGCACTGTTTTTAATATAGTTATATGTTTAAATAAATCAGCTATCTTCAGTTCCGGCAAACCATGTTGTTTGGTTCCGAAAAATTCCCCAGGTCCCCTGATTTCCAGGTCCTTTTCAGATATAACAAATCCGTCCGTAGTATGTTGCATTATGTCCATACGCCGCTCTGAAATTTTCGATTGACTGTTGTTTATTAAAATACAATATGATTGATAATTGCTCCTCCCTACCCTTCCCCTCAACTGGTGAAGTTGAGTTAAGCCGAAACGTTCCGCACTTTCTATCACCATAACGGTTGCATTGGGAGTATCTACCCCTACTTCCACAACAGTAGTTGAGACCAAAACGTCTATGTCACCTTTCTTGAAACCATCCATTGTTTTTTCCTTTTCCTTAGTTGACATTTTTCCATGAAGAAGTCCAACATTATAGCCTCTTAATAAGTCCATAGAAAGCTCGTCGGCAATTTCTACGGCCGATTGAACATCCATATGCTCCGATTCCTCTATCAAAGGACAAACTACATAGGCTTGTCTCCCGTCATCCAGCTGTTTTTTCACAAAATCATAAATATTGTTTCTTTTATCAGAAGTACGGCTATAGGTTTTTACAGCTTTCCTTCCCGGCGGCAGTTGATCTATGATTGATATATCCAGATCGCCATATAAAATCAATGCCAAGGTTCTGGGAATCGGTGTTGCCGTCATGACTAAAACATGAGGATTTTTTCCTTTGTTGGCAAACATGGCCCTCTGTCTCACCCCAAACCTGTGTTGTTCATCTGTAATTACCAGAGCCAGACTGTAAAAATTCACACCTTCCTGGATAAGCGCATGTGTGCCTATCACTATGTCCGCCTCACCCGATTCTATTTCTTGTAATATTTTATTTTTTTCATTCTTTGACAAGCTTCCCACCAGGAACACTACCTTAATTCCAAAAGGCCCAAGCAATTCCCTTATATGCAAGTAATGCTGTTCCGCTAATATTTCGGTCGGCGCCATAAGCCCACCCTGATGGCCGTTTATTACCGCTTTTAATAGAGACATTACAGCCACAATTGTTTTACCTGAACCTACATCTCCCTGCACTAACCTATTCATCGGTATGTTTTTTTCCATGTCTTGGGATATCTCCTTGAAAACCCTTTCCTGAGCCTCGGTCAGTACAAACGGTAATCCTTCAACAAATTCATTTATCTTATCATTATTTTTAAGAGCTACTCCTTTTCTGTTTTGCAACATCCCTTTTTTTATACTAAACAGCCCTAACTGTAAGAGAAAAAATTCTTCGAATACCAATCTATATTTAGCTATTTTAAATGCTTGTACCGAGGCCGGGAAATGTATGTTGTGCAATGCAAATTTGATACCACAAAGTTTATTGTTTTGTATAGTTCCCTTAGGCAAATATTCCCTTGCAGAATCTCCCACTATTTGGAGTGCCCTTTTCTGTATCGAAATGAGCTCTTTTTGGCCCAAACCTTCAGTTGAAGGGTATATCGGGGTTATCCTTTGTCTGTTACCACCATGTATGTCCACTTTTTCTATAATAGGGTTAGCTACCTGTAATCCCTTGAAACCTTTTTTAACATCGCCGCTGACCATTACCTTCTGTCCCGGGATCAGTACCCTTTTTAAATATGATTTATTAAAAAACACAATTTCAATATCACCGGTTTCATCCCTAATATTGAACTTGATTAACAACAAATTTTTTTTCGGTCTCAGTACATTAGCTCTCCCAGATATTTTTCCATAAAAGGTCGCTTTTTCACCCGGTCTCAAATTAATAATTTTTTGTATGTTTCTTCTATCATCATAACTCCTTGGCATATGCCACACCATATCTTCCACAGTGTTAATACCAAGACGTTTCAAAAGGTAGGATTTTTTAGGGCCGACCCCTTTAATATATTGAATGTCTTGTTCTAACCTATCCATTTACTAACACTCCAAATATTTTTTGCTTTTACTAAGAAGAACCCATAGGCCTGAGAACAGATTAAAACCTATCGAATAGTACATGCCAATGTGGTTCAAAGCGTCCTTACTCAACAGAAAGTATATAATAGTATAATGGTTGTCCTCCATAATATAATTCGATATCTATATCTTCATATTTGTTGGTTAACTCTTCCAGTAATTCATTGGCTTCCTTTTCAGTTATATCGGAACCATAAAAAATAGTTATGATTTCACTTTCATCTGTTACCATTTTTTCTGCAAGATCTATACATACCTGTTTAACATCTTTTCCTACGGATTTTATTTCATCATCACAAATCCCTAAAATGTCCCCCTCAAGAATCTTCAGATCATTATAATCCGTATCCCTGATAGCATAGGTAACTTGACCTGTTTTAACCATTTTGATTGATTCTATCATCGTCTTTTCGTTGGCCTCCGGGGTAGCTTCAAGATCAAAGGACAACAGAGCCGCTAGCCCTTGCGGCACGGATTTTGAAGGAATTACAATGATATTTTTATCTGAAATATCCCTAGCCTGATTAGCTGCCATAAATACATTGCCATTGTTAGGTAAAATAATTACTGTTTTGGCATTGACATTTTCAATGGCATTTACAAAATCCTCTGTACTTGGGTTCATGGTCTGACCACCTTCAATTACATGGACAAAAGCAAAATCTTTGAAGATTCTAATCAACCCTTCCCCCATTGTAACCACGATAAAACCATATTTATCTATTTCCTCTTTATTTCCTATATTAGCCCCTTCTTCATTTTGCCTGAATACTTCATGTCTATGCTGTAGCCTCATATTATCTATTTTTATGTCACTTAATTGCCCCGTTTCCAATGCGTGCTCTATTATCCTTCCCGGATGATTAGTATGTATATGTACCTTTACAGCACTATCATTTCCAACAACCAACATCGAATCTCCATATTCTTCTATAGTTTTCTTAAATTTATCGGTGTTCATATTGTCAGCATGAATTATAAATGCTGTGCAATACCCGAACTTTATCTCACCATCAATTTTTTCTATATGATGGGTATAACCGTTATCCTCAATACTACTCTCTTCTAATATATGCACATCTTTGGTGATACTAGTCAACACACCTGAGTATATGTATACTAACCCTTTGCCCCCGGAATCAACAACCCCTGCATCCTTCAGTACCCCGAGCATTTCCGGTGTCCTATCAAGAGATTTTTCCGCCTCCACAATGACCTTTTCCATAAAGGTTTTTATACTCTTTTCGGTCTTTGCAATTGTTAATGCCGCTTCTGCACTTTCCCTGGCAACTGTTAGGATAGTGCCCTCTACCGGTTTCATAACCGCCTTATACGCAACATCAGAGGCGGTCATAAGGGCTTCAGCTAAACTTTTTGTATTAATTCTGGTTTTGCCTTTGACTCCCTTTGCAAACCCCCTAAAAAACTGAGACAAAATCACCCCAGAGTTACCCCTGGCACCCATCAATGATCCGTTGGCGGCAGCATTGGAAATATCTTCTAATGTATCTGTATTCGCTGTTTTTATTTCCCTGACCGCAGCCTGCATGGTTAACGACATATTTGTTCCGGTATCTCCGTCGGGAACGGGAAATACATTTAAGGAGTTGACTATATCCTTGTTTTTTTCTAGAAATTGTGCACCTGATAGTATCATTTTCTTTAATAGTGGTCCATCAATATATTCTATTTCCAACTGTTGGTACCTCCTTAGATTACTTCTGAACCCTGACTCCCTGAACATTGATATTAACTTTCTTAACATTCATTCCCGTCAAATGTTCTATGTTATATTTTACCTTTTCTATAATATTATTTGCGACTACAGATATGCGGGTACCGAATTCTACGATTACAAATATATCTATTGTTATTTCGTTTTCCTCAATGTGTACCTTTACGCCTCTTCCTGATTGTTCCCTTTTGAGAAGCTCTACAAGTCCTCCTGCAGCAGACCTGGCTGCCATACCTACCACGCCATAACATTCCATAGTTGAAACACCTGCAATGGATGTCAAGACATAATCATCTATTATAATAGTGCCCAAATTATTAATCAATTTACCAGGCATCAAAAAACCTCCCTAATTTGTTTCTTCTTTATTATATTTATTCCCTATTTCATTATAATATAGTTTCCGGTGGTAATCATATATAATATAATATTACATTGTATATGATTATCACGGATAGTTCAATAGCAAACCATCATTCCATAACCCCGCCGGGGTTTCCCAATCTGCAGGATTTTATGTTATTTTTTTAATATTAATATTGCATAAATATGCTATATATGATAGTATTATTGTGTTTTGGAGGATGAATTAGGCTAAAGGGAGGTGTTCGTGGTGGCGAGAACATGCGAAATTTGCGGTAAAGGTAGAGTTTCAGGTAATAAAATCAGTCACTCAAACCGTCACAGTAGAAGAACTTGGGAGCCTAACCTAAAAAGAGTTAAGGCCATGATAAATGGCACAGTGAAAAGAATTAACGTATGTACAGGATGTCTACGTTCCGGTAGGGTAAAAAGAGCCTTATAATTCATATAAAAAAGCCCCATTTGATTGGTGGCTTTTTATATTTAACAGCCTGTCTTATACAGTAATAACCCTATTGCTATAAGCAGACTGGCTACTAATAAAAACCATATTTGTAAGGGAATAGTATATAAAAATATTACTATCCCAATCAGTGCAGTTATCAGCCCGATAAGTTTGAGTGAAGAATGTCTCCTTCTTCTCTTAAACATACCTACACCTACTTTATAAGATATTATATTACTATACTATTCATAAATAATAAAAAATGTCACAAAAATACCCTGAATTTCATGACATTTTTTATTCTTCAGAACAAACCTTAGTGACTAGCAAGGTCCCATTTTTAATTGATATGACAACTTCTTCGGCTACAGATTTGTTGCTGATCCCTAAAGAGCTGCCCATTTCAATATTATAATCAACCAGGGAATACTTCAGGCCCTTGAGGGTAACCCCTTCCGCATTTCCCCCGATAGGTATGATTGAAACAGTTTGCCCTATTTGACACCTCATCCTTAAAACATCCCTTGTTATGGCAACATAATTCAACTCGTCAACAACTGCCCCATCTACACCTTTTTTATATATTTTATATAACAGCATTATATTGCTCAAACTATGATCCAAACGTGAACCCATGGCACCTATAATAGTTATTTTTTTGGGATTTCGTTTCAGGGCAAATTCCACAGCTAGTTCCGTATCTGTCATATCCTTTTCCCTGGGAAACTGCCGGATTTCTATATTATTTCTTTTTGCCCATCTCAGGGTTTTTTCATCAATAGAGTCAAAATCGCCTACCAATAAATCCGGATACATGTTTAGATGCATAAGATATTTAGCCGCACCGTCCGCACAAATAATAAGGTTGCTATTTTCAATCACAGATCGTAAAAAAGCCATATCTTCAATATATCCGTTGGCCACTATTGTTATCTCCATGTTATTTTCATCCTTTAGCCCTTTCAGCATTTTCTCTAAACTGCTTTATGGCGCCTTCGATGTTTCCACTGTTGAATATGGCGGAACCGGCAACGATTATATTGGCACCTGCTTCAACAATTTCTCCCACATTATCCGTTTTAATGCCACCGTCTACCTGAATGTCTATACCCAGCCCCCTATCGTCTATCATTTTTTTCAATGCCCTTATTTTAGCTAAACCGGATTTTATAAAATCCTGTCCCCCGAAGCCGGGATTGACGGTCATTAAAAGCACCATATCCAGGTCTTCCAGTACATATTCCAATGCGCATAGGGGTGTGGCGGGATTTAGTGCAACAGCTGCCTTTACATTATGATCCTTTATAAATTGTATGGTTCTGTGTAAATGAGTGCAGGCCTCGCTATGAACGGATATAATATGAGCACCTGCTTTTACAAACTGTGGAATATATTTATCGGGATTTTCTATCATCAGGTGTACATCAAAGAGCAGATCGGTCTTCCCTTTTAAACTTTCTATTACGAGGGGGCCTATTGTAATATTGGGTACAAAATGTCCGTCCATTACATCTATATGAAGCATGTCGCACCCTGCCTTCTCAACCGTTTTTATATCCTCTAATAAATTGGAAAAATCTGCTGATAATATGGATGGAGCTAATTTCATTATTTTAATACCTCCTACTTTTACCGATTTCATCAATTAGTTGAACATAGCTATCATACCTTTGTTGTGAAATTCCTCCTGATTTTACAGCTCCCTTAACCCCGCAATTAGGTTCATTTATATGTCTGCAAGAATTAAATTTACAGGCATCTATAAAAGGCAAAAATTCCGGAAAGTAATAATGCAGATCTCCCTCATCTATAAAATCAATAGCCAGGGAACTAAAACCCGGGGTATCCAAAACCCAACTATTTTCCCCAATGCCTATAAGCTCCGCATGTCTTGTAATATGTCTCCCCCTTCCGGTTTTTGGGCTCACTTCCCCTGTTTTTAATTGTAAATCAGGAAAAATGTGATTTAGGAGGGTGGATTTACCGACTCCGGATGGCCCGGCGAACACTGTGGTTTTATTTTTAAGCTCCTTACTCAGGTCGTCTATGCCCCTGCCCTGCACACTACTGGTTAATATTGTATTATAGCTGATAGCGATATATAGATCGATCATTTCTCGGTACTCTTTTTCATCCAACAAATCAATTTTGTTGAAACAAATAATTATTTTTAATTTTTGGCTCTCTGCCAAAACTAAGAACCTGTCTAAAAGGAAAAAATGAGGCTCCGGCTGAGCTACAGCAAATGTAACTATAACCTGATCCACGTTGGAAACGGGGGGCCTGGTTAGCTCATTACGTCTGGCTTCTATTTCTTCGATAACACCCTTTTTGTTTTCATAATCTAAAATATCTATTTTAACATAATCCCCAATTACAGGAACAATATTTTTTTTCCTAAAGAGCCCTCTAGGTTTACATTCAAATATTTCGCTATTTACATCAACATAATAAAACCCACCAATCCCCTTTATCAACCTGCCCCTTTGCATCAGACACCTCCTCAAAAATTTACCTTTTTTGTTCCTAACAGTTCCCCATTAACATATATATCATATTTTTGCTGTCCTGTTCCGTTTACAGGTACACTGATATCCTTACCTTCTTTGTCCAGGTCATGCTTTTTGCTATATATTATTTTATTCCCGTCCCCGCCTATTTGTTCAATTACGACATCAACCTTGCCACTGTGTTGTGTCAGGGTAAAATCAATTATTGCGGTCGATGTTTTATCCGGATCGGGTTGCTCCTCTTCATTTTGGTCGTATCCGTCCAGGTCTTCCATTTGATCCGGTGCATCACTGCCCTTGCTAACCACCAGACTGATAACAGTCCCTATATCGACCTCCGTATTTGGCAGAACACTTTGCTCAATGACACATCCGTTTATATATATATCGCTATGCTTTTCTACGATAGATCCCTCTGCCAAATTTAATCCATTCCGCACTATTATATCTTTGGCCTCTTCCAGAGATTTCCCAACCAGGCTCGGCATAAATACGGTTTCGGGCTGTTCCAATCCCTTGCTGACTACGTAGTTAACCTTAGTACCTTGTGGTACTTCCTCCCCATTTTTCGGTTCCTGGCTTATAACAGTCCCTATGGGCAGTTCACTAAACTCTTCTCTGGTTGTTCCTACCTCCAAACCCTTATCTTTCAACAGTTGTTCAACATTCACAGCATCCTCATAAATTAAATACGGAACTACAGCCAGTTTACCACCCCTGCTGACTGTCACCTTAACCACGGTGTTTTTTCTCACTATCATTTCCTCAGGGATATCCTGTTTAATTATTTTATCCTTCGGTACATTGTTGTCATTTGCCATGGTCACGCTCAACCTAAGCCCTATCCGCTCTGCCTCCTTCTCGGCATCCTGAATATTCCAACCCACAAAATTCGGCATTTCCACATCTTCAACCCTAAAAAAATTAGCTAAATGAAGAATTGCAAACGTAAATAACAAGGCAGCCACCAGGGCAGCAACAACAGCAGAACCTATTAAAAGTTTGTGTCTTTTATTCTTCCCGCGCGGCCTGTCCCCGGAATTTAAATCATTATTATTTTCTATCAGTTCTTTTATTTCGTTGACAGTAACAGGAGGTATAACTTGTGTCGGGGAATCTTCTATTTTTAGGGTGTTGTCTATATTGCCCAATTCAATATTACTTTTTATTCTATATAAATCTTCTATTAGGTCCGCGGCACTAGCGTACCTTGCCGATTGTTCTTTTTGGGTCAGCTTCATAATTATGGCTTCCAGGTCCTTTGAAATAGAGGGATTATGTTCAGAAGGCAATTCCGGTTTTTCCTGGATGTGTTTCAAAGCAATTGTAACCGGTGCATCGCCATCAAACGGTAACCTGCCTGTAGCCATCTCATACATAACAATGCCCAGGGAATATAAATCCGATTTTTCATCGGTATAACCTCCCCTGGCCTGCTCCGGGGCAAAATAATGAACAGAACCTATTATACTTCCGGTATTGGTAATAGTAGATGATGTTGCCGCCAGGGCAATACCAAAGTCAGTAACTTTGGCTCTTCCATCTTCTGTTATCAAAATATTATGGGGTTTAATATCCCGATGAATAACATGATTAGAATGAGCATGTTTTAATGCTAATGCTATTTGTTTTGTAAGGTCTACTATTTCACCTGTAGAAAGTTTTCCTTTTTCCTTAATCAACTGTTCTAAGGTTTTGCCTTCCACATATTCCATGACAATATAGTGAATATTGTCCTCTTCACCCACATCATATACATTAACTATATTAGGATGGGATAAACTGGCCGCAGCCTGGGACTCTTTTTTAAATTTGTCTAACAGGTTTTTATCACTGATAAATTCCGGCCTTAATACCTTAATTGCAACATAACGATTTAATAATTGACATTTTGCTTTATATACTAAAGCCATCCCACCTCCGCCTATTTTTTCAACAATTTCATATCTTTTACCTAATACTTTACCAATCATATATTCACCTGCTTTCTAAGCTTCCTTCGTCACATTTTGCAACCAAAACAGTAATATTATCATAGCCACCCCTCTTATTTGCCATAGAAACCAACCTTTCACATACACTATTACTATCTTTTGTTTCAAGTGCAACCTTTTTAATTTCATGTTTATCAACAAAATTACTTAAACCGTCTGTACATAAAACCAGTATATCTGTAGGCAGAAAACTGGTTGTAAAAATATCAACCTTAATATTTTTGTTTATTCCCAAAGCCCTTGTAACGATATTTTTCCAGGGATATTTTACTGCCTCAATTTCGGTAATATTGCCACTTCTGACTAATTCTGCAACTAAGGAATGGTCTGATGTTATTTGTTGTATGTTATCCTTCCTTATAATGTAGGCCCTGCTATCTCCCACATGGCCTATATAGAGGGTAGAATTGATTTTTAATGCCAGTGTAGCGGTTGTCCCCATTCCATCACAAAACAAATTTTCTTTGGAATATGCATAGATCCTTTCATTTGCTCTATTAAAGGCCTCATAAATAATTCCTTTGATTAATTGTTCCTCCATGTTAACAGAGATATATTTAATAATATGATTTCCGATATTGTCAACGGCGAGAAAACTGGCGATCTCTCCGGCACTATGGCCACCTAAACCGTCGGCAACAATAAGTAAATCATAATCCCTTTCTAAAACACAGTAACTATCTTCATTTATGTCCCTAACTCTCCCAATATGTGATATGGCCCCTACATTCATCCTCTCCCCCCCTTGTGCATGTTCCCTTTGTTTATATTATTTTAATCATTTTTATTGCTTTTGTAAATATTTTCTCCAAAATTGACATCTTTCGACTTTGATTTATTCATTCGGTTTGATAATTTTTAGTACTCATAGAAAAACCCGATAACTTTTTTACATAATTGTCCCTAAATGCCTTATTTAACACGTTTTATCTTTGAAATAAAAAATCCGTCAACATTATGTACATTAGGATAGAGTTGGATCGTGTTTTTAAAATGCTTACCCGGAACAAAATTTTTATACCTTTCACCAATATCAACTAAAACATAACCCGGATTATAATTTAAAAATTTCTGTATAACATTTTCGTTTTCCCTAGGATCTATGGTGCAGGTACTATACACTAATTTTCCACCCAGTTTTATATATCTTGATGCATTTTTAAGTATATCATATTGCAAGGTTGTAATGGACCTTATATCATCGGGTTGTTTTTGATATTTTATTTCAGGTTTTCTACGAATAACTCCAAGACCCGAGCAAGGCGCATCTACCAAAACCTTGTCGGCCTTATTCAGCAACTTTTCGTCCAGATCTTTGCCATTAAAGTTTTCCGTTTTAATTATTGTTATACCTAACCTTTCAGCATTTTCTTCAACAAACTTCAATTTATGATCGTAAATATCCCTTGCAATTATAACCCCTTTATCGTTCATTAATTGAGCCATATGCATAGTTTTTCCCCCAGGAGCACTGCACACATCTATCACAAAGTCCCCTTCTTGGGGATCTAATATTTTGGAAACCAACATTGAACTAAAATCCTGTACTTGAATATATCCCTTTCTATATAAATCAGATTGTTCTATGTTATGTAACCCCCTGATGATAACCGCCTCTTTTATAAACGGATTTTGTTTTATTGCATAGCCCTTATCAATAAGAAATTTAATACAATCATTTATATCTATTTTCAATGTATTTATACGTACATATAAATCCGGTTCGGCATTGTTGGCCTTTAGGAGCTCCTCTGTAAATTCCCTGTCAAAGTTATCCAGGAATACCCTGACCAACCATTCAGGATGTGAGTACCTTATCGATAGATATTTAACGATGTCCTTTTTGGGGTCAGGAAGTTTAATATTTTCTTTGTTTCTCTGAATATTCCTTAGGACCCCGTTTATAAACCCTGTGGTTTTCTTGCAGTATTTTTTCGATAAATTTACGGTTTCATTTACAGCCGCAAAACCCGGTATTTTATCTAAAAAAAGCAACTGATATATCCCAAGCCTCAATAGGTTCAATGTATATGGATTCATTTTTTCTATTTTAAAAGTCGAAAATTGCTTTATTACATAGTCTATATAAATCTGATTTTCCAGAACACCATAGACAAGTCCCGTGATTAAATTTTTATCTAACTGTTTATAGGATTTGTCCTTTAACTCTTTATTCAAGGCTATATTTGAAAAAGCGTCCTTTTTGTTTATTTGATATAAAACTAATAGCGCTCCTTCCCTTGCGTTCATCCATCTCCCTCCCTTTTTTCTTATACATCGTCAAATAATATTTGTAGTGACCTTGAGGAGGACCCGTCCGGAAAAAATAAAAAGGCGTATACACGCCTTTAATTTCTTCTCCTGCCCCTTATTAGAAGCAACCGGGCAAGTTGTGATATTGCTGTGGCCATGGCCGCTACATAGGTGAGCGCCGCCGCATTCAGCACCTTTCTGGAATGTTCTCGTTCATCGCTTACGATAAATCCACCCTCATCCAACAACTCTATTGCTCTACTACTTGCATTAAATTCTACAGGAAGTGTAACAATCTGAAACAATACGGCTGCAGAAAACAATAATATTCCCAAATCCAATAAAGAAGGCATTGACATTATAAGTCCAAAAATGATAAAAATCCAAGCCGCACTTGAACCGAAACTGGCCACCGGAAAAATGGCATTCCTGAAGCTAAGAGGAATATATCCATTGGCATGTTGGATCGCATGGCCGGTTTCATGTGCAGCAACACTGATGGATGCTATGGAATGTCCATGGTATGTTTCATTAGAGAGACGAACTGCCCTTCTTCTTGGATCATAATGATCACTAAGTTGGCCCCTTGTCATTTCAACCGGAACATCCCTCATTCCGTTATTATCCAGTATAAACCGAGCAACCTGGTATCCTGTATACCCCTTTTTGCTATTTACCCTTAAATATTTCATAAAAGTCGACCTCACCCTTGCTTGAGCATACATAGCAAGTATAATGGATGGGACCAACAAAATCATGGTTGGATCAAAAAATCCAAACCCGAATGGAAACATATTATCACTCCTTATACAAAAAATGTTCTATTGCTGTTTTGGTTACATCAACATCTTCAGTAACCCCTATTATCCACCCAGCATTCTGTTTGCTTCAATATTATTCCCTATTAAATATTGATTTACACTCATCCTTTTTCTACCGCTAAACTGTAGTTCCTCTATAGACAAAATGTTCTTCCCTGTAGCTACAAGAACACAATCCTTTTTTACCTCCAAAATTATACCCGGTTTATAGTCCTTGTTACTGTTAATCACACTGCTCTTCCATATCTTCATGGTCTTTCCATCATATGCAGTATAAGATGTGGGCCATGGAACTGTGCCCCTAATCAGGTTTTTAATCTCCCGGGCTGATTTGTTCCAATCTATTCTGCCGTGTTCCTTGGTAAGCATGGGAGCATAAGAGGCTTCTTCATGGTTTTGCGGAGTCGGCTGTATTTTTCCGGCCTCTATCAGATCTATTGTTTCATCCAGAACTTCGGCACCAAGATCCATCAAACGGTCATGGAGCTCCCCTGCAGTCTCATCCTCATATATTTTAATTTCTTTCCTTAACAATATATCTCCCGTATCCAACCCGGTATCCATATATATTGTAGTAATGCCGGTGCTCCCCTCCCCATTAATAATAACCCAATTAATAGGTGCCGCGCCACGATATTTTGGCAACAGAGAAGCATGGACATTAACACAACCATGTTCGGGAATTCGTAAGATTTCCTCGGGTAAAATTTGTCCATAGGCCACAACCACAATAATATCAGGATCCAATTTCTCTATGTTTTCGAATACCTCTACATTTTCTAAAGTATCCGGCTGGAATATGGGGATGTTGTAGCTGAGTGCCTTCTCTTTTATAGGAGTTATATTTATTTTCCTGCCCCTCCCACTCGGTCTGTCCGGCTGGGTAAAAACACCTATTACTTCATGCCTGCCATTTACTAGAGTTTCCAAACAAGGAACAGCAAATTGTGGGGTTCCCATATAAACTATCTTCACGAAATCACCACTATTCTTCTTTAATTTTGTTCTTTTTAATTTTGTCTCCTTCGGCTCTGTCTATAAACAATATTCCGTTTAAATGGTCCACCTCATGACAAAATGCCCTGGCCAAAAGTTCTTCGCCCTCAAGAATAATTTCTTTACCTTCGCGGTTTAAACCTTTTATTTTGACTACACTCGGTCTTATAACTTCCCCGGTAACCCCGGGTATGCTAAGACAACCTTCCTCTCCACACTGGCTGCCTTCTTGGAATATTATTTCCGGATTTATTAATTCAATCAGGCCTTCCCCTACATCTATAATTATTACCCTCCTTAAAACCCCAACCTGTGGCGCCGCCAATCCTGCCCCTTCTGCATCGTGCATTGTTTCTTTCATATCATCCAACAGGGTAATAATTCTGTCATCAATTTTATCTACTACCCTGGAGACCTTTCTTAATATAGGGTCCCCCTCTTTGCGGATAATTCTGATCGCCATAACTGCCTGCCTCCTAAATTAAACAATAGTACATGGGTTTATGTCTATATTACACAGTATATTCCTTGGAACATATTTACCCCTGTTATCTATTAATAAGTATTTTATAGCCTTTTTTAACAGCCTGAAAGGTACACCAACATCCTTTAATATGAGCTGATACCTATAATTATCCTTTATTTTGCTTATTATGCTCGGGTTAGGTCCTAAAATGATATCACCGAATGTCTTGTACCCCTGTGAATTTAAAATATATTTTATATGATTTGTTATTGAGTTAGCTGTATCTTCAACATCCTTTTCATCCTTGCCTGAAAAACCTAAGAAAATCAGGTTTGAAAAGGGAGGATAATGAAATTCTTTTCTGACAATCAACTCATCTTTAACAAATTCCCTGTAACCATGATTTTTTGAAAATACAATACTGTAATGGTCCGGTTCATAGGTTTGCAGGATTACCCTACCTTCCTCCCGGCCTCTTCCTGACCTGCCGGCTACCTGGGTAATTAACTGAAAGGTTCGTTCCGCTGCTCTAAAATCCGGTAAATTCAGGGTTAAATCAGCCAAAATAATACCCACAAGGGTAACATTAGGAAAATCCAGACCCTTGGAAATCATCTGGGTACCTATGAGAACATCCAACTTCTGTTTTCTGAAATCCTCAAGGATCTTGCCATGGGAACCCTTCCGACTTGTTGTATCCGTATCCATCCGTTTTACCCTTGCCTTTGGGAAATAGGTTTTAACCAAATCTTCAATTTTTTGGGTTCCGATTCCGGAATTCTCAATGCTTTCATGATCACAATTAGGACATATTGTGGATACCTTTTTTATTTGTCCGCAGTAATGACATTTGAGCACCCCTTCAGCCTTATGAAAGGTCATTGTTATATCACAATGGTTGCACTTTTCCACATAACCGCAAACCTTGCATGATATAAAATTCGAATATCCTCTGCGGTTCAAAAATAGAATAATCTGTTTTCCCTTTTTGAGACTTTCGTCCATGGCTTCTATCAGTTCATGACTGAGTATCCCTTTACGTCCTATCCCCAACTGTTCCGCCATATTAATCACTTTTATTTCAGGCAAACCGGCACTCACTACCCGTTCCGTTAAATTAATTAATTTTATTTGTCCTTTTAGCGCCTTATAATAACTTTCTATGGATGGGGTAGCGGAGCCCAGCACCAATACGGCCCCTTCCGATTGTCTGCGATAGTTAGCAACATCAACGGCATGGTATCTTGGCGATTGCTCAGATTTATACGTATGTTCATGTTCCTCATCCACAATAATTATCCCCAGGTTTTTAAGTGGCGCAAAAATAGCGGATCTGGCGCCTATGACGGTATCAACCTCATTATTTTCAATCCTTCGCCATTCATCATATCTTTCACCATCAGACAGACCGCTATGAAGCACAGCTATTCGTTCACCGAACCTTCCCATAAATCTGGCAACGGTTTGAGGTGTAAGAGAAATTTCAGGTACCAGCACAATTCCTTGTTTGCCTCTTTTTATTACCTTTTCTATGAGTTGTAAATAAATTTCCGTTTTGCCGCTACCTGTGATTCCGTGTACAAGATAAGCATCATTTATATCATTTTCTATACAACTGCTTATTTCATCTATTGCCGCTTTCTGTTCCCTACTTGGAGCAAGTCTTGGAAAAACCGCAAAATCCTTGTTAACGAAGGGATCCCTTTTAACTTCCACATCAACAAATTTTATATACCCCTTTTTTTGTAAACTATTCAGGGTGCTTCTGCTGGTATCAGCTATATCCAATAACTCTTTGACACTGCATTTACCATATTGCTTTAATGTTTCCAAACATAATTTTTGTTTTCGTGCATTTTTTAGTGAGTTTATGGCTGTATCCCAGTTCTCCTCCTTCACAATACTATATGCATATCGCTCTGTTTTCACATTTATCTTACTGTCAAACTCATGCTTGATATCAATTATGTTTTTTTCCAGAAGGGTTCTGATAATGTTGTTAACCTCCCTATAATCTATATGCTGGGTCAACAAGTCTAGGTATACACTTCCCCCAAGTTTCTCCAGCACAGCAAGCACCCCTCGTAATTTTTGTTGGTTAACTGAAACTAATTTTTCCCAATCAGCATTTAATAAAGTAATCAATTTTCTTTCTGTCTTTATCATACCCCTAGGTATCAAACAGTGTATGGCTTCTATATACTTACATAGATATTGATTTTTCATCCAAAAAATCAATTTTAACTGTTTTTCCGATAAAATAGGTTTTTCATCTATAACAGCTAATACATTTTTTAGTTTTATATTTTTATTTGAAGGTTTGTCCGTATTGTTAAGTACATATGCTTCAAGCCTTCGGTTTCCTCTGCCAAAAGGGACAATTATCCGCATCCCCGGAGCTATTTTATTGCATAGATGAGGGGGGACCTTGTAATCAAACAGCTTATCTGTTTGATAACTGTTATTGTTTACCACAACTTGCGTTATTTTGTCTCCCAACCCTTCACCTCCAATGGCCTGATTTATACTAAACCCTATGTTCTGTTATCTGTTTAACTTTGTCCAAAATGAGATGCGCAATGTCCATCTTATCCGTTTTTTCTATCTTTTCTATTTTATTATTCCTGTCTATTATTGTAACAATATTTGTATCAGTTCCAAAACCGGCGCCTTCTTCAGTGATGTCATTTGCCACAATAAAGTCCAGGTTTTTTTTCAGAATTTTATTCTTTGCATTTTTAATAATGTTATCACTTTCTGCCGCAAAACCGACCAATATCCTGTTTTCTTTTAATTTTCCGAGCTCACTTAAAATATCAGGATTTCTTACCAAGGTTAAATTTAGATTGTCCCCTCTTTTCTTTATTTTACGCGCCGATATGGTTTCGGGTCTATAGTCTGCAACAGCAGCAGATTTAATAATAACATTTTGTTCTTTAAAATTATTCATCACCATATCATACATTTCCAGAGCAGTGTTTATCTTAATTAACTTAACCCCTACAGGCGGAAGAAGATTTGTAGGCCCGCTTATAAGAATTACTTCCGCACCCCTTGCAGATGCAGCATCCGCGATAGAATATCCCATTTTGCCCGTTGAATGGTTGCTAATAAAACGAACCGGATCAATGGACTCCCTAGTCGGTCCGGCCGTTACTAAAATTTTAATACCTACAAAATCCCTATTTGGCTTAACTGTATCTATCACAAATTCCAGAATTTTGTCTACATCAGCTAATTTACCCGTTCCTACATCTCCACATGCTAAACGTCCGGAAGCAGGCTCTATAAACCGGTATCCTAAAGAAATTAATTTTTTTATATTCTGCTGTACTATCCTGTTTTCATACATTTTTGTGTTCATAGCAGGTGCGAAAACAACCTTTGCCGTGGAGGCCATAATTGTGGTAGAGAGCATATCATCTGCAATACCGTTGGCAACTTTACCAATGATATTAGCAGTTGCGGGAGCTACAAGTAAAACATGAGCTTTTTGCGCCAATGAAACATGCTCAATATTCCAATATCTCGGTGTTTCAAATGTATCTGTAATTACCGCATTCTGACTCAAGGCTTGGAATGTACCGGGCCTTATCATTTTAGTTGCAGATTCGGTCATAATAACATCCACATTTGCATTAACTTTTTTTAACCCACTGACAATATCACATGCCTTGTATATTGCGATTCCCCCTGTTACGCCAAGTAAGACATTTATACCCTCTAACAAGTCATCACCTTCCTATCCCTATTCTTCCTCCCTCTTATAGGATATGTTTCCCTCAAATATTTCTTGGGTGGCAATTGAAACCGGTTTTTTAAAACGAGATTCTGTTTCTAATTTGCCTTCGTTTATTATCTGTCTCGCCCTTTTTGCCGCAACTACGACCAAGGTATACCTGCTGTCTACCCTTTCTAACAATTCATTAATTGATGGATATAGCATCTTATCATCCCCTGTTAAAATCTTAATAATATTTCTTCATAATTTCTTAAAACCTTACGTTTTTCTGCTCTCATAATGGCTTCAATATCCTGCACAGCTTCGGACACATTATCATTAACGATAACATAATCATATTTCATTACCTGTTTGATTTCAGAAATAGCGGCATCATAACGCTTTTCAATATCAGACAGCTTTTCTGTTCCCCTGCCTACTATTCTGTTTTTTAATTCCTCCAATGAGGGGGGTAGAATGAAAACAAACACCGCGTCCTTGAATTTTTTTTTGATTTGTAAAGCTCCTACAATATCTATTTCTAATAAAACATCATTACCATTTTGCAAATTGTCTATAACATACTGTTCAGGTGTACCATAATAGTTATCATATACGATTGCATATTCCAAAAATTTTTGTTCATATATCATACGTTTGAATTTATCTTCGGAAATAAAATAGTAATTTACAGCATTTCTTTCCCCAGCCCTTGGTTTTCGGGTAGTAGCCGATATAGAAATCTTCATTTGGGGATTGTTTTCGAGTAGCCTTTTACAAATTGTTCCTTTTCCTGCTCCGGACGGTCCTGATACAACAATTAGCAAACCTTTCCTGACCATGTCTTTCTCCTTTTCCTGTTTTATGTTGTTGTCCTAGATAGTATTTTCTGTTTCCTTCGAATTATCTTTAGATTCCAGCCTGTACGCCACAGTTTCAGGTTGAACGGCGGAAAGAATAATATGATCACTGTCAGTTACAATCACCGCTCTTGTTCTCCTTCCATAAGTAGCATCTATTAACATAGACCTATCCCTAGCTTCTTGAACAACTCTCTTTATAGGAGCCGATTCCGGGCTCACAATGGCTACAATCCTACCCGCAGATACTATATTACCAAAACCTATGTTAATTAACCTTATATCCATTAATACCACCCCTTTATTCAATATTTTGGACCTGCTCCCTCATTTTTTCAAGTTCGCTTTTTATTTCAATAACCAAATTAGCTATATTCAAATCGTTTGCCTTGGAGCCAATTGTGTTGATTTCTCTGTTCATCTCCTGAAGAAGGAAATCCAGTTTTCTTCCGACAGCATCCTCTTCTCCCAAAATTTTGGCGAATTGTCTTATATGGCTGTATAGCCTTACTATTTCCTCCGTTGTATTGCTCTTATCGGCAAACAATGCCGCTTCCATCGCTATACGAGTATCATCTAAATCAAACTGCTCATCCAATAATTCGTTGATCCTGTCTGCTAACTTTTGCCTATACTCTTGTACAACTATAGGACCTCTGGCTTCTATCAATGTAAGCAAATCGTTAATCTTATCTAAACGTTTCAACATATCCGCTTTTAATTTGTTTCCTTCTTCTTTTCTCATCCCCACCAATTCAGTTAGGGCATCTTCAAGTGCATTTTGTAAACACTTCCAAATTTCTTTTTCGTTTTCTTCTTTTTTCTCCGTTTTTATTACATCCGGGAAACCTGCTATGAGGGATGTGGTAATATCACGTTGTACCGGCAAATCCTCCTCCAGTTTTAACAATGAATCCAGGTATGCCCTGGCCAAGGACATGTCTATTACCACTTTAACATCTCCACCATTGACATTTTCATAATTAATGTAAACCTCTATGCGTCCCCTTTGTAGGTGTGATTTTATGAGACTCCTTATATCTTCCTCCAAGTAAGTGAACATTCTGGGTAGCCTTATATTAATATCCATATATCTATGATTAACAGATTTTAGTTCTACCTGAAAATATTTATCTCCAACCCGGGAATCGCCCTTGCCAAAGCCGGTCATACTTTTTATCATAGCCCTTCCCCCCATTTATGTTTCCTTTTATTATTCTATAGTTACATACCCATAATTACAAGTAGTTTTCATATTTCCGGCCAATATAATTCAATCTAAACTTCATGAATTTGTTAATATCTAAATTAACGAATTTATCACATAGAGCAACAACACATAAGCAGTTTTTAATTGTTAGACTCGTATAAAATTTCAAAGGCAAACTGTCTAGTGATAGATTAAATATTTTTAAATATGACAAAGCTCCATATATATTATGATTATGTTTTTTTAGTATTATTTGTATAATCCTATTTTGCATACTTTACTAAATTGTGCTATTATGATTAAGAATTAGACAGGAGGTGAAAGCCCGATGGCACTGGATGGAAGCGTTATAGCTGCCTTAACCTATGAATTGAGGTCCCAATTATACACCGGAAGAATAGATAGAATTTACCAACCGGAGACTGATGAAATAGTTCTTACAGTGAGAAACAATGGACAAAACCATAAGGTTTTACTATCTGCAAGTAGTAACCACCCTAAAATCCATTTTACTAAACTTGATAAGAAAAATCCAATGAATCCGCCCAATTTTTGTATGGTTCTTAGAAAGCACCTACTTGGAGGCAGAATTATAGATATCGTACAGCCCCAATTTGAAAGAATGGTTGAATTGGTTATAGAGACTCTAGATGAACTTAATGTGTCGGGAACCAAAAAACTTATAATAGAAATGATGGGCAGACATAGTAATATAATTTTGACAGACTGTACGGACAACAAAATAATAGACAGCATAAAACATATTCCCTCTTCTGTCAGCAGATACAGACAAGTCCTCCCAGGAATCGAATATGCTATGCCCCCTTCACAAAACAAGATTAATCCTTTGAAAATCGATACCGAAGATGATTTCATTTCAACCGTTCAAAATAAGGGCAAACGCATTTCCATATATGAGGCCATATATACAAGCTTTACAGGTATTTCCCCTCTTCTTTCAAGGGAAACTTGTTATAGATCTTCAGTAGATGAAGATCTAATACTGTCCAGCCTGGATAATCGAACTATTCATAACATTTGTGAAAATTTTTTATATATAATTAATAAAATAAAGGCAAATAACTTTATCCCAACCATTTACTACGATAATACAACCGAAAAATATGTTGATTTTAGTTGTATCGGTATCAGCCATCTCGATTATTATGAAAAACATTTGTTCAAATCCACAAGCGAAATGCTGGAAACCTTTTATTTTAAAAGAGATTCCAGGGAACGAATGAAACAAAGGACTAACGATCTGCGTAAAAATATACGTACAAAACTGAACAGAATGTACAATAAGCTGAATAATCTGGACCTGGATTTGAAAAAGGGGAGAAATGCCGAAAAATACAGGCTTTATGGAGACCTAATCACTGCCAATATCTACCAGATTCAAGACAATCCAGACGAAATTGAACTCGTCAATTTTTATGATGAAAAATATAGCACAGTTTTGATCCCATTAGACAGAAGGTTAACTCCCGCCCAAAACGCGCAAAAATATTTTAAAATGTACAGCAAAGCCAAAACCGCAACTCGTAAAGTTAACAATCAAATAAAAAAAACCAAACAGGAAATTGATTATTTGGAACAAATTATAGTAAGTATCGAACAATGCACCTGTATATCGGATATCGAGGAAATACGTGCAGAACTCGAAGAAAACGGAATCCTAAAACGCAAGATTACCAAAAGAGGTTCCACCCCCAATAAAAGGCCGAATTATCTCAAATATATATCATCGGAAGGATTTGAAATACTTGTAGGTAAAAACAACAAACAAAATGAACATATCACCTTCAAAATATCTTCTAAAGAAGACATTTGGTTCCATGTTAAGGATATGCCCGGCTCCCATGTGGTGTTGAGACAAGAAAACAGGATACCCGGGGACCTGTCCGTGCTGGAGGCAGCAACATTGGCAGCCTATTACAGTAAGGCCAGAAACTCCGCAAAGGTGGCAGTAGACTATACCCAAAGGAAGAACGTTAAAAGACAGCGCGGTGCAAAACCCGGCATGGTGACCTATGATAATTATTCCACCATATTGGTCGATAGTGATGAAAAAACGGCGTTTAGGGGTGTCAGTGCCGGGGAATAATCGGACATGGTCATTTTTTTTCAATGGTCACACTGTTATTCCCATCCGTTTCCTCTAGATGCACCTTTATAATTTCGCTTCTTGAGGTTGGAACGTTTTTACCCACATAATCTGCCCTAATCGGCAGTTCCCTATGGCCCCTATCTATAAGCACAGCCAACTGAATTATTCTCGGTCTCCCTATATCTGTCAATGCATCCAAAGCAGCCCTTGTCGTCCTTCCGGTATACAGCACATCGTCAACTAAAATAATAGTCTTATGATCGATATCTGTATCAATATTCGAACTGTAAATGACGGGCTCTGTTCGCTCCTTTGCCAGGTCGTCCCTGTATAGTGTAATATCCAAAACACCCACAGGAATTTGTCTACCTTCTATGGCTTTAATTTTTTCGGCTAAACGGCTAGCCAAGGGTACCCCGCGACTTTTTATTCCCACTAAAACAATATCTTTTGCTCCCTTGTTTTTTTCAATAATTTCATGGGCAATTCGAGTAATAGCACGGTTGATGGCCTTTTCATCTAAGAGTTGAACCTGACTTTTCATTTCAAAAACCTCCACAAATTATTACTCCCTGAAATAACTGTTTTCTAACACTCTTAATAATTTGTTAAAATACCCGGGTAAATCTGAAGTGAATTCCATATATTTTTTTTTTGTAGGATGAGTAAAACCCAAGGTTTTAGCATGTAGAACCTGACCTTTTAGTCTGAATTTTGAATTTCTATACCCATACATAGGGTCCCCTAGAACGGGTTTCCCAATATAAGAAAAATGCACCCTAATTTGGTGGGTCCTTCCTGTTTCCAGTGTAGCTTCAATATACGTATAATCCTTGAACCTGTTCAGCACCCTAAAATGGGTAACGGCTTGTTTGCCCCCACCTATAACCGTCCTTTTAAGCCTATTCATAGGATCCCTTCCAATAGGTGCATCTATGGTTGCACTTGTTTCCTTTATAACACCGGAAACAATAGCATGGTATTTCCTATTAGCCGTATGTTGCCTGAATTGTTCCGCCAGTATCTTATGGGAACCATTGTTTTTGGCTACTACCAGCAGTCCCGAGGTATCCCTATCTATACGATGGACAATCCCGGGCCGCATTGCACCATTAATATCAGACAGTTCGGAGCCATAACGATACAACAACCCGTTAACCATAGTACCGGAAAAAGTATCGGAGGTTGGGTGTACCACCATACCTTGTTGTTTGTTAACAACAGCTATATCGTCATCCTCATATATAACATTAATTTGAATATTTTCCGGTTTTACTGATGGTTTCTCAATCTTTGGCAAATCAATTTCTATCTTATCCCCGAATTTAATAATATAACTTGGTTTTTCAAACCTGTTGTTAACCTTTATATGGTTTTCTTTTATAAGTTTTTGTATATAACTGCGGCTCAATTCTTTATACTGTTTTACTAAATAGCTATCTAACCGATTATCGCTTTCTTCTTCTGTTACCATCAGGCTTTTTCTGTTCAAATATTTCCTCCCCCCGGACCGAGCTATCCATGTCTTAATATAAAAATACTGATTAAAAATATGCCAATAACAATAGCAGAGTCAGCTATATTAAATACCGGAAAATTTATAATATGTAAATAATCGACAACAAAACCCAATCTAATCCGATCTATCAGGTTTCCGATAATACCGCCTGCCACCAGATTCAATCCATAAATCATAGTTTTATTTAATTCATTACTATGTGCATAGAACCATATAAAACCCAACACAAGCAAAGCAAAAATAATAAAAAATAATTTCTGATTTTGCAGGATGCCAAAGGCGGCGCCACGATTTTCAACATAGGTCAAATGAAATATGTTTTTAATAATGGGAATATTGCCAACCAACGCCAAATATTTCAACGCTAAAGCCTTGCTCAATTGGTCTAATACTAACACAATAATTACAAAGATATAATTCATATATTTTCCCCGCCTTTTCTTCTAATAAATGATTATACCATTGTTAAAAGAAAAAAGATACATACGTATCTTTCTTACCGTTCCATTTCCTCATCTTCTTCATCTTCCTGCTCTTTTGAATCCATCATCCCATCTCCTGTATAGGATATCTGGGATTCGTAATAATCTCCTGTTACATTTTCAACATCTTCAACGGTTCCTATATTGTAATCATCAAATATACCCAAATGATCCCCGGTGAGATGCGAGGGATCATCTTTTACCTCATTAAACCTTGCAACGGCCTGGTATGTATCCTCCCCGTCAAACCCCGTATAACCATCATAGTCCCTGTAGCCTTTTCTATACCAGAGGGAAGTCACGTCCTCCTCTGCAGGTCTGTCTGTATCCAATTTATATGCCTCCAGCTTACTTTTTGCACACTCTATACAGATGTTAGCCTCAGGCATCAATTCCAGTCTCTCCTCCGACACATCAGCTCCACAAATTTGGCAGCTGCCATAGGTACCATTTTCAATCTTCTCAAGAGCTCTGTCTATTTCCGTAATTCTGTAACGTTGGTGATTTTCCAGGTTTGCTTGCATTGCCGCCATAGACAGTTCCGTGCCGATATCCGCGGGGTGGTTATCATAAAAAGAAAGTTCCTGTATATATTCTTTCATAGACTCTTTAGTAGGGTGACGTTCTTCCATTGTCCTGAGGATGTTCATAGCATCTTCCTTTTCCTTTAATAACTTTTCTTTATAATGTTCTATTTTGTCTTTGTCCAACAAGACCCTCCTATCTATAAGTATCAATAATATCAAGCAGTTCGGCAATAAGCCTGCCAACAACAGGCAGATTGACCCAGCTCCTCATCATATACAACACAACCCCGGCCAAAATAGTAAAACCAATACCCATTCCCAACCCTCTAATCAATCCGGCAACGAAATTCATAAGAACAACCCTTTTAGGATTGTATATCATTTCAACGTATTCCGCCATTCTCATATTATCCATTTTCTTTGATAGTTCATTTACCTTGTCTATACCGGCCATTTTGCCGGATATTTTATTACTGTCCAGATCATACTCATTTTTAGACATAGTTACCACTCCAACATTATTTTATCCCCCAAATTAATTTCTATCCAGGGTATACATCGAGAGTCTTGTTTTTATTTTTTACCGATTTTATATTCTTCCCGGTAGTGTCAGACTGTGTGAAAAAGCACTTTTCCCGCTTTTTGTCATTCTGAGCGTAGCGAAGAATCTCGTTTTTAGGCCGTTTGAGATCCTTCGCTTCGCTCAGGATGACATTTTTCACACCGTCTGATGTTCCTATAGTGTTTCCAGCATTATTTTTACAATGTCCTTAGAATGATTGGCCGCCTCATGAACAAACCTATTAAAATTGCCGTGTGCCGAACCATCTGCCTTGTCGGATATAGCCCTAATAACAACAAAAGGTATATTATTAACATAACAAGTATGGCCTATGGCTGCACCCTCCATTTCCGTGCAATAACCATTAAAATTTCTCAATAAATCCTGTTTCAGATTAATATCATTGACAAATATATCCCCCGAAACAATTCTCCCCTTTACTGCTTTGTTATTGGTCAACACCTTTTTGGAGGCGCCCAGTGCATTTTCTATCAGGGTTTCATTTGCCGGAAAAATAGATTTTCCCATTCTGGGAATTTCCCCTAATT
Source organism: Clostridiales bacterium (assembly GCA_012800145.1). Classification (GTDB taxonomy): domain Bacteria; phylum Bacillota; class Clostridia; order Peptostreptococcales; family Natronincolaceae; genus JAAZJW01. The sequence goes on from JAAZJW010000307.1 coordinate 29,711, forward strand.
TATATCCAAATCCGGTAGCATCAAAATCATGTTGCTGTACATCTGTAGAAATGACTATATCCAGTATATCCAAAGTATCCCTTATCGCACCGGCTACCCCTATGTTTATAATTGTTTTTATATCAAACACACTTATTAAAATTTGAGCGCATATAGCAGCATTTACCTTGCCTATGCCGCATCTGACCAGAACTATTTCCCTATCTTTGATAGTGCCTATATGAAAAACCATATTAGCAACCGTTTTTGTCTCCCCGTCTTCCATTTCACTTTTTAAGATACATATTTCTTCATCCATAGCACCTATTATTCCTATTTTATTCATAAAAATCCCACCAATCATATATAATTGTGTCCGGATCATACTACAAAAGCCGCACAGAATGCGACTTTTATTTTTAATTGCCTTGATTCTCTTTTTCCAAATCGTCATACATCTTATCCACCGAATCCAATTGTGATTGCAGTAATGCCTTAAGTCTCGTTTTAAAAATTTGTGTTCGATTTTTTATATCTTCAAACTCACCCCTAATGTTTTCCACCTCTTTGTTCGCTTTAATGACAACTTCTTTAGCCTTTGCATCAGCTTCCTGTATGATAAGCTCCGATTCTTTATGTGCATTGGTTCTTACATCCTCGGCTGTGTTTTGAGCTATTATTAAGGTCTTTTTCAGTGACTCTTCCATTTCCTTATACTGTTCTAACTGATGGTTCATTCCTTCCAGCCTATCTTTTAATTCTAGATTTTCCTTATAAAGTTTTTCATAGTCAATTATTATTTTATCTAAAAATTCATCTACTTCATCTTCTTTATAACCCCTAATGCCTCTTCTGAATTCCTTGTTCTGTATCTCTAAAGGTGTTATCATACCTGTTTTGCCACCCCCGCCATCTATTTTAAAAGGTTTATGCAGGCTCATTACTATTTTAAAGCCTAATTTATATTAAACCTATATAGTTGCCCCGTATTTTTGTTTAAAAAAACATTACCGAATTTGGGCTATAGTATTTTTATAATCATATTATATATTACTTGTGTTAAAATTATTGCCACCAAGGGGGAAAAATCCAAAAACCCCGAATAACCGAATACATTATTAATAACGTCACGTATTGGTGCCAAAATAAGTTCAGTTACACTGTATATAAATTGTATGATAGGGTTAAGTGGATTAACTCTGAAAAACTGTAGAGCAATTCTGATTAAAATTAATATATTAATAAATTTTACCAAATGCCCTAACGTATCCGTTATTACTTGTGAAGTAAACAAAACCCATCATCTCCCATTTTTACAATCAACCCTTTTGATCCCAATTAAACACCATACATTTACTGTTTGTTTTTATTTTTGCCAAGGAAACACTCCCTTGTTTTTTAGTTCTTCTTTTATGTTACCGGAAATGTCAACATTGTTCGGTGCCAAAATAAAAATCCCCGTAGAAACTTTTTGAATATTCCCATCTAACGCGTATATTGCCCCATTTAAGAAATCAAAAAATTTTTTAGCGAGATCGGAATCTGTGTTTTCCAAATTAACAATTACAGGCTTTCTATTTTTTAAATCATCTACAATACTCGGTGCTTCTTCAAAATTATCCGGTTCATAGAGCACAACCTTCATTTGCGTGGTAGTATGTATGTTAACAACCTTATTTCTCCTCCTTCCCACAACAGGAACCGTTTCCTCACCTTCCTCCAAAAATTCCTCTTCAATTTCGTCATCCTCAAACGCATCAAACCCCATGAAAATTTTTACCTTATCAATTAATTTTGCCGACATAGCAAATACCCTCCTTTAATTTTTTATTTTGAATAGCCCCTTTCACCAAATATAGAGGTACCGACACGTATAATGTTTGCACCCTCTTGAATAGCAATCTCAAAATCATTGGACATCCCCATAGATAAATATTTCATCCTAACATTTGATAATTCCATTTTAACAACCTGGTTGAATATGTTTTTAAGTGTTCTGAAACATTGTCTAACTTGTTCCTTGTCACCAACATGGGGGGCTATTGTCATTAAACCGACAATTTTTATGTTGTTCAAAGGCGCAATTTCCTTTAAAACATGTTTTATATCATTCGGACTAATGCCATACTTAGTTTCCTCTCCTGAAACATTTACCTGTAACAGGCATTCAATCATACGATTTATATTTTTTGCCCTTTTGTTAATTTCCTTTGCCAGCCTATAAGAATCGAGTGAATGTATAATGTCCACCTTGTCAATAATATATTTGACCTTGTTACGCTGAAGGTGTCCGATTAAATGCCATTTAACAGCATTTCCAATCTGTTCATACTTTCTTAATAACTCCTGTACTCTACTTTCACCTATATGTAAAATACCATAACCTATAGCTTCTTTTATAACATTCACATCAACAGTTTTGGTAACAGCTACAAGTTTAATGTCAGATAATTTTTGATTGGAGATAATCGCTGCATCCTCTACCCTAGCCAGAACATGTTCAATATTTTCTTTTAACGCCAATCCAAACACTCCTACTTATCTTATTCTTCTACCTTCTTTTACTTTTATTTTACCTGCATCCATCACTATTTCATCATATAAATTAACCGTTTTTGTCTTTTCCGTATCATTTGGGTCGTCCTTTGATTTCTGTTCAAAACAACCATCATAAAGTATGGAGAATTCTTTGTTAGAAACCCTGATCTTTACCGGTTTAAAATTAGGAATACCATTAACATCTACGGTATATACACCCTTTATGCCTTCTTTTTCTACTATGGCAGAATTGGGAACTATTGCTCCCTCATGTTGGCTCAGTATAATTTCTACCGTTATTTTTCTCACATTATAAAAATCAGCTATAAATTCATCTAGATCAAAAATGATTATTTTCTTATCTTTTTCATCTACAATGTTGCGCACAACAGCCTTTAATTCCTTATTTTGTTCCTCAGTCCTAATCCGAACATTTTTACCTTTTTTTATTTCCTTTGCTTGCTCCTTGTCTATTTCGACGATAATACTCCATTTGTGATTTTTTATGATTCTGATGACAGACCCTTTGTTCCGGACCTCTTCCGGGGATAAATTTAAATTACTATCTCTTAAAAACCCAAATTGTTTACCGGTGATTTCGTGAAGTAGTTTATAATTTAATAATTCCTCAAGACCATCACTGCTCATGGCAACAAAACCAGGTGAATCGCTATAAATAGTTTGAACCGAAGAATTAACTTTATTCTCCAACCGGCTTTTTTGTTGTTCTAATTGGGTAATATTTTTACCTGAAAAACTTCTTTCTCCGGCAATAACGCTTTTTTTGTCCAGTAGTTCCTTTAATTCCTCCCCAAGATTGGTTATCCTTTCATATCTTTCTTCCTTCAAATCTTGCTGTATGGATTTTACCAGAACTGATATTTGTTTTTCAAGTTTTTGGATGTCATCTTTAAAAAAATCCTGCTCATCCCGTTTTCCTTTAATATTTTGTAATCTTAGATTAATTGATTCAAGATCCTTTTTGGGTTTCTCATCTAGCTGCTCTAAATGAATCTCAGCCAATTTTTGGCCCATTGCAACTTTGTCTCCTTCAGAAACAAAATATTTTATATCCCCCTCGCCAATAGTCGTGAGTATTTTTTCCTCCCTTGCAACAAAACCCACAGATTCTACAGATTTTTCAATTTTGCCATACTCGATTACGCAGGTACTTTGAGCCGATGCATTCAATAAAGGCACCATACGTGAACCAAAGTATAGAACAATAATCAAAATAGCTAGACAAAACCCCTTACTTCTACGCCTTTTTGTTTTTTTAGATTTCTTGACATTTCTCAAAAAATCACCCACCAAACCCACAAATAATATTAATCATATAGTTCTCCATTTTCCTAAAAAACCCTTCAAATGTGTCCTATTTATTTTTATAACATCCAAATATTAAAATTATTTGGGACTTTTTTACCATTATAAAAGACCCTTAAAGAATTAGGGGTCTTCTATAAATAAAAACCTTTAAAATCTGGTAAAAAATTTGCCATACCTGCTGATAACCTTAAGGTTCCTGATAGATTTAATGTTAAGTTTAAC